>CALCSA010000099.1 GCA_937894185.1 uncultured Clostridia bacterium
CTGCTCTTGAGCCAGTGCTCTTTATCCAGGGCGCAGATCCAGCCGGGAATATCCACGCAAACTTCCTTGACGGGGAACTGGTAAAGCACCGAGCGCAGAATCTCCTTAATGTCGTCCTCGGAAAGATCGAGGCAGCTGGTGGCCACCACCGGAGCCTCATACTTTTCTTCCAGACGGCCTCTCAGTTCCTGAGCGGCGGCGGAATTGGGATTAGAACAGTTGAGCAGAATGGCAAAGGGCTTGTTGATCTCCTTCAGCTCACCGACCACCCGCTCTTCCGCTTCCTCGTACTCCACCCGGGGAATGTCGGAGATGGAGCCGTCGGTGGTAATCAGCAGCCCAATGGAGGAGTGATCGTTGATCACCTTTTGGGTGCCGATTTCCGCCGCCATGTTAAAGGGAATCGCTTCCTCAAACCAAGGGGTCACCACCATGCGAGGCTGCTCGTTTTCGATATATCCCAAAGCGGAGGGAACAATATATCCCACGCAGTCAATCATCCGCACATTCATGCCGGCGTTGTCGGCCAGCTGCACATGAACCGCCTCTTCGGGAATAAACTTGGGCTCTGTGGTCATGATGGTTTTGCCACCCGAGGATTGAGGCAGCTCATCCACCGCTCGCTCCCGGACAAAGTCGCTTTCAATATTGGGGATGACCAGGGTTTCCATAAACTTTTTGATAAATGTGGATTTACCGGTGCGCACCGGCCCCACCACGCCTATGTAGATATTCCCCTCGGTCCGCCGGGCAATATCGGTATATATATTGCGCTTATCCATGGACGAAATCTCCTCTCCTCTATTACATAATCTAAAACAAATATATTCGCCGGATGGTCAAGTTATGTCCTGTTGTTGGTGTTATCCCTTAAAATTTACGCAGTATCAGGCAAAATGGCCCCTTGGGGACAGAAAAGCATCCGGTTCCCGACCCAAAAACCTCCAAGCTCCGGGGGGTTGGGGTTTGAATGAAAGGGTAAAACCGCCCGGAAACCACCAAAACACAAAGGCCCCGGAATTTCCGGGGCCTTGGAAGGCGTATGCTTACACAATGGGGATGAGCAGCATGCATTTTTCGGAAAGAGCGTCTTCCGTGACGCCGTTTTCCTCCCAGATGGCGGTGGGGGAAGTGTTGTAGCGCTTGGCGATTTCCCAAATGCTTTCGCCGGGGTCGGCGTAATAGATGTAGAGCTTGTTCTGCTCCTTCTGCTTTTGCCTGCTTTCGTCCAAGGTGATGTTGCCGATGGACTGCCGCGTGATGGTGCAGTAGACACAGCCCTTGATCATCACCTCGCAGCGCAGGTCAATCTTCTCCTTGCCCACCAGAGAATAACTGGAGGAAAGAACATCGCAGGTGGGTTCAAAGGTCAAATCGTCGCAGGTGGCGCTCAGGGGGATGGTGTGAGTAAACTGGCTGGGCTGCTCAAAGTAGAGGCACTCCCGGTTTTCCATCCGGGCAAAGAGGCTGATGGTAAGGTTAAAGTCCACCAGCAAAGCGTCCGCCTGCTGCTTCCAGGTGATGGAATCCACCTCGCACCAGGCATCCAGCACGCAGTCA
This sequence comes from uncultured Clostridia bacterium, assembly GCA_937894185.1. Classification (GTDB taxonomy): domain Bacteria; phylum Bacillota; class Clostridia; order Oscillospirales; family Ruminococcaceae; genus WRAV01. The sequence goes on from CALCSA010000099.1 coordinate 1,561, forward strand.
ATTCCTTCGGGAAGATCCAGAGATACCTTGTGCATGGCGGTTTCGTTGACCACGTCCACCAGCCGCTGGAAGGAGACGGGGGTGTGCTTGCAGCTGCTTTCAAACTGGGTGGAGAAGCAGTCGGCAGCCACTGGAATTTCGGCGTGGCGGTGAGCGGTAACAGCGGCCCCCAGCTTGGCGTCCACCGCAACGATGCGGCTCTCGCCATCGTCGCCCGCCTTGGGGGATACCATGCAGCTTGCCACAATCAACTCCACATCGCAGATGCAGTCCTCGTCGGCGGCCTCGCAGTCCAGAATCTGGGAAAGAGGCAGGGTGTACTCCATCACCTCCAAATTCTTCTCTTCCTCCACCGGCTGGTAGAGGATGTGAAGCAGGAAGTCTCCCTTGACGACGACCTTCCCCGACACCACCTTGTAATCCAACAGGTGAACCCGGCAGTCGCTGCGGATGATATTGCCGATTTCGGGCTTTCCATAACCCAGCTCCAGCTCCTCAATGAGAGGGAAAGAGCTTTGGCTCTGCCCCAGAACATCGGTGGTCTGCACCATTTCCCGTTTGAATTGGAGGTCGCCTCCAATGGCGTCGGAAATATACTGCACCTGCTTTTGGTCGGTGACCTTGACGGTGAAGGAGATAGCGCCCCGCACATCCAGACGCCGCTGGTTGACCGCCCGGCAATTGACATAGTCTACGCTGGGGGTGACGCTGACAATGGGGTCGGCAGGGGTGCTGCGCAGCTCTACGTTTTTGCTGAAGGGAACCTTGTATTCCACATGGCGGATCTGATTGGACTCCGAAGTGTAGTAGATATGACAGACCGTCATCCCCTCGATGGTGAGCCGGTCCGCCGACACCGAAGAAGAGTCCAGATGGACTACCGCGCCGCACTTGAGCACCTTGACGATATCCGGGCAGTAGTCGGGCAAAAGCGCATCGCATTCAATGGGTTGCTCTACGCTCCCTTGGAAAACAGTTTCGTTTATGGTAATAGTTTGCCGCTGCAAGTTCAGTTCCATAAGGATACCCTCTCCTCTATCACATAGTAGTCTAACACAAATATATTCAGAGGTTGTCAGGCTTAGTACAAATCCTGCACGGAAGGGGAAAACTTCCCCAAAAAGGCGAAAGCCCGAGGCGGAAAAAGCCCGGGACGAAAAGAACAGCCGCTGTCCGGCGGACAGCGGCTTGGCGTGCCAAAAAATTCGATTCACTGTATGGGGGCTCAATCCCCCTATCATACCCGGTTTCGCAACTCGTAGTTGGGGGTTAAGGTAAAAATCCGCTGCGCATGTCACCAAATTTTAAAGGGGCGTTAGCTCTCTTATAAACCTGCGAGTCAAGCACATAGGGCTTTTTTGACAGACACTGTTTGTGTAAAAGGAATGACTATGTTTTTCCTCCCTGCTCAAGCCAGTGGAGGACGGCGGCGGGAGTCCGCTCCGGCAGCTCCATCACCCGGTCCTCCTCCGGGGGGAGAATATCCTCCAGATAGTGGGCGTCGCTGGCTCCGATCAGCTTTACCTGCTGTAGGGCCGGATGAGCATCCCGCAGAGCCTGCAGATTCCCATTTCGGCTCACCTCGGCCACTGGGAACTTCAGGTGCCGGGGGAAAACGCCAAAGCTGGACAGGACGGAAAAGGAGGCCCGGTCGATATGGGCGGGGTAACAGATTCCCCCATAATGCTTGGCCAGAGCGGGGGCATCGTCGATGGAAATTCCGCTGGCGGTGACCAGAAGAAGGGGTTCCTCCCCCAAGATGCCGTCGTCAGTATCCATGAAAAGCTGGCGGCCGTAAATATCCGGACGGTTTTTGATGGGGGGCAGGCTCTTGTAAACTTCCTGTGCAAACTGTTCGGCCTGATCGGCGGTGGGGAAGAGGCAGACCATATGGATTTCTTCGGCGGTGCAAAGCTCCATGCCGGGAAGTACCAAAATCCCCACCTGCTCCCCAGCCTGAATGGCGCTGCGGCAGTTGCCCGCCGAGTTGTGGTCGGTGAGGGCGATGATGTCCAGCCCCAGCAGAGCGGCCATGTTCACCAGATTGGCAGGGGTCATATCCTCATCCCCGCAGGGGGAAAGGCAGGAGTGAAGATGTAAATCGTAAGTGTAGTGCACCGCATTCCCCTCTTTCGTCACCCTTGATAGGAAGGCAAAAAAGCAACAGGCCACCCCCGGCAGGGCAAACACTGCGGGGATGGCTTATCTTCTGTGCGATTAGCGGGAAAGGAGCCAGATGGCCTCGCTTTCGTGGCGGCTGGGCCGCTTCATCAGGTCGGAGACGGCTTCCCGGGGGTTCTTGCCCTCGTAAAGCACGGCGTAGACCTGCTCCACAATGGGCATGACAATAGCATGCCTGCGGCTAAGTTCCCAAGCGATTTTAGAGCAGCCGTAGCCCTCAACCGTCATGCCGATTTCCTCCACGGCTTTGGCGGGCTCCATCCCCTGCCCGATGAGGATGCCGCAGCGGCGGTTGCGGCTGTGCATGGAAGCGCAGGTGACAATCAAATCCCCAATGCCGGAAAGCCCCGCAAAGGTTTCGCTCTTGGCTCCCAGCGCCACTCCCAGCCGGGCGATTTCTGCAATGCCCCGGGTCATGAGAGCCGCCTTGGTGTTGTCTCCCGCCTCCAACCCGTCCAGAATCCCGGCAGCCAGAGCAATGACGTTCTTCAGCGCCCCACCCAGTTCCACTCCCAGCACATCGTCGCTAACGTAGATGCGCAGGTTGCCGCCACCCAGAATGTCCTGCACATACTGGGCGGCAGCCCGATTGCGGGAGGCCGCCACCACGGTGGTGGGAACCCCCCGGGCCACTTCTTCCGCGTGGGAAGGCCCCGAAAGCATCACCTGACTGCCTTTGGGCAGCTCCTCCTCCAGCGCGTCGGAAAGGGGCTTGTAGCTTCCGGCCTCCAAGCCCTTGGAAACACAGACCACCGGGGTTTCCGGCCGGATGTGCTCCGCCAGCTTTTGGGCGGTCTGCCGCACTGCAGAGGAGGGTGTGGCCAAAATCACCAGATCCTGCTGGGGGACCTCCTCCAGCGAGGTGGTGATGGCAATATCCTCGGAAATTTTAACACCTTTCAGGAGCTTTTGATGCTCCCGGGTGGTGTTTAGCTGTTCCACTTCCTGTGCAAAGGGAGACCAGATAGTAAGGGTATGCCCCAGATCGTGGGCCATCACCGCAAGCGCAGTGCCAAAGCCTCCCGCTCCCATAACAAAAATTCGAGCCACAGTGTCGTCCTCCTTATTTTTTTGCTCCAAACCGCCGCTCGGTACCGGTGAGCAGGCGCTTTATGTTGTCTCGATGCATGACGAGCAAAAGGCCGCCGATGATTGCGGCGCTGATGGTGTCGTACCAGGGGGAGCCCCCCTGACGGGAAACTACCAGCCAGGTGATGATTGGATAGAACAAAGCTCCCAGCACCGAACCGAGAGAAACAATGCGGGTGATCAGCACAATGGGCAAAAAGACCACCGCAATAATGGCAAAGACCAATGGGTTGATGCAGAAGATGATTCCCAAAGAGCTGGCGACGCCCTTTCCCCCTTTAAAGTGAAAGTAAAGGGGGAAGAGATGGCCCAGCAACACACATAGCCCCGAGATGTAGCCCACATCCAGAGGGAGAGTGACTCCTGTCCGGGCCAGAAGCCAGCGGGACAGGGTGATGGCAACGGCTGCCTTAAAAAAATCCCCCAAAAAGGTGAGGGCGGCAGGCCCTTTGCCGTAAGTACGCAGCATGTTGGTCATGCCTGCATTTCCGCTGCCGTGGCGGCGGACATCGTCCCCGGCCAGAAGGCGGGAAATGATGATGGCAAAGCTGATGCTGCCGATCAGATAGCTAAACAGGGCAATTCCCGCTGTGACGGCGATGGTCATGGCCTTCCCCCCAGAATCAGACTGCGCAAATTCCCCGCCCCAAGCAGCGTCCGCAGTCATCTAAATGAATCAGTATTGGCCCATCGGCTGAAAAATCCCTAGAACAGATGCTGCCGGTACGGAAGCGGTCCGGCTCAGGCAAGCTTCAAATTGGCCTGCCGACTGAAAAATCCCTAGGACAGATGCTGCCGGTGCACAAACGGTTCGGCTCAGGCAAGCCCCAACGCTTTCTGCGCCCGGGCAAGTGTCTGCTCCAGACGGAGGGTTCCGTCTACCAGAAGCACGGGGTGACCAAGGGCCTGGGCTTCCTTCTGCCGGCGTGCGGCAAAGAGGCAGTCCCGCTCCATCCAGCGGCGGAACGCAAGGTCCGGCCGGGTACAGTTTTGCAGGAACAGGTCCACCCAATCCCGTTTGGAATAATGCTCCCACTGGAACTCCCAAGTGGGAATCATACAGAGGCAGCGCCCCGGCGGGACGCCCACCATCTGCAGGAGGACGGGCATCAGCCCGGCCCCTTCCGCCAGAACGGGCTTTTCCTCCGCCAAAGCGGAAATTTCCTGCCAAACCATGGGGAAGATTGCCTCGTAGAGCCGCTCCTGCTCCCGGCAAAGCTCCCGGGGATCAGGGGCCCAGGTGCCGTCATCCCAAGGCTTGAGCATTCTGCGGCAGAGAGCGTTGCCCTCCCGCGCCAGAAGCTTCATCATTCGGCCCAGCTCCTCATCCAAGGAGTAGAGGTGCAGGCCGTGCCGCCGGGTCAGCAGTTCTGCCACGGTGCTTTTGCCGCAACAGGGGGAGCCGCTGATCCCGTAGATGGCGTGGGGCATGGGAACACCTCCCAGAAGCTGCTATTTGTCGCCCCGCTCCCGCACAATCAGGCGGATAGGGGTTCCCTCCAGCCCAAAGCTTTCCCGGATTTGGTTTTCCAGATACCGCTGGTAGGAAAAATGAAACAGCTTGGCCTGATTGACAAAGCAGACAAAGGTGGGTGGCTTGGTGCTGGCCTGAGTCATATAGAAGACCTTTAGCCGCTTGCCCCGGTCGGAAGGGGGCTGTACCCGGGCCGTAGCGTGGGAGAGCAGGTCGTTGAGCATTCCGGTGGAAATGCGGGTGGCGTTTTGATGGGCCACATACACAATCAGCTCAAAGAGGTTGGAGATACGCTGGCCTGTCTTGGCGGAGATGAACACAAAGGGAACATAGCTCATAAAGGCAAAGTCCCGCTCCAACTGGGCACGCATCTCCTGCATGGTTTTATCGTCTTTTTCCACGGCGTCCCACTTGTTCACCGCCACAATGCAGCCCTTGCCCTGCTCGTGAGCATAGCCTGCGATTTTGGAATCCTGCTCGGTAAAGCCCACGGTGGCGTCCAGCAAAATGACGCAGACGTCGGAGCGGTCCACCGCCATGTAGGAGCGCAGGACACTGTACCGCTCGATGGCCTCGTCCACCTTGGATTTGCGCCGGATTCCGGCGGTGTCGATAAAGACAAACTTGCCCTTTTCGTTTTCGATGATGGTATCGGTGGCGTCCCGGGTGGTACCGGGGATATCCGAGACAATCATCCGCTCCTCCCCGGCAATTTTGTTGATCAGAGAGCTTTTGCCCACGTTGGGCTTGCCGATGACCGCCACCTTGATGTAATCTTCGCCGTAATCGTCGGTTTCCTCAAAGTTCAGATGCTCAAAAACGGCATCCAAAAGGTCTCCGGAGCCGTGGCCGTGGACCGAGGAAACTGGCATGGGGTCACCCAACCCCAGGTTGTAGAACTCGTAAATGTCCGGGGGCGGCTCGCCCAAGCTATCGCATTTATTGACACAGAGCACAATGGGCTTGCCGCTTTTTTGCAGCATGACAGCCACATCGGCATCGGTGGCGGTGACCCCCGATTTGATGTCGGTGACCAGAATAATGGCGTCGGCGCTGTCAATGGCGATCTGAGCCTGACGGCGCATCATGGCCAGCATAGGGCTGTTGTCATAGGGCTCGATACCGCCGGTGTCCACCAGCATAAACTCCTTGGCCCGCCACTCGCATTCGGCGTAAAGCCTGTCCCGGGTGACGCCGGGGGTGTCCTCCACAATAGCCAGCCGTTTGCCGGTCAGCTTGTTAAAAAGAGTGGATTTACCTACGTTGGGTCGCCCAACTATGGCGACAATGGGTTTAGACATAGAGGACCCTCCCTCCTTTGTTATCATTTATTATCATCTCTGAAAACGTGCATCCCATCCGCCGGGTGGAAAGAAAGATGGCTTTATGCCCCGCTTTGGAACGGGGCGTTGGGATGCTTCAAAACAAAAGGACTCGTCCTGTCAGGGCGAATCCAGTATAGCACAGATGAGCGCCCGAATCCAGCGCTATTTACCCGGCGGAACATTCTGCTCCCGGCTTTGGTGGGTAGGGAAAACAGTCAGCAGCAAAACGGCGGCTGCCAGCATAAGAGTCGGCAGGGGGCGCCGCGCCAAAACCTGCAAGGTAGGAAGAAGCCGCTGGGGGTCCCCAAAGAGGGCGATGCCCACCCCCACGCTGACCAGAGCGGACACCAGCACCCCCCCGGCGGCGGTGTCTTTGGCGATTTTGGCCAGAGGATGGAATGTTCCGGCGGAGGCCAGATCAGCCAGACGCTCCACGGCGGTGTTGAACAGTTCGCAGGCTATTACAAAACCGATGGCGAGGAGCAGCACCGCCCATTCCCCCCGGGAAAGACCGTAGACGCCTGCAAAATACAGCGCCCCCGCTCCCACTCCCAGATGAACGCGCAAATTCCTCTCCCGGAAAAAGGCGGTGCCGATTCCCGAAAGGGCATAGGCGAAGGAGCGGTACAACGGGGGATTTTTCTTGGGGGGCAGAGGGGATTGGCGATTGCCTTTCATACCTGCGGCCCCTTTCAATTAACTTGGCTGCAGGGGAGCTTACAGATCGTCATGAACATAGCTGGCATCCCGCTGGAGTCCCAGCCGGGCGAGAACTTCCTCTTCTTTTTCCCGCATCCGCACTTGGGCGATGCCTCCCTGCTCGTGGTCGTACCCCAGCAGATGGAGCATGGAGTGGACGGTGAGGTAGGCAAATTCCCGGCGGATGGAGTGGCCGTACTGTTCGGCCTGCTTGTACACCATGGGGATGGAAAGAGCAATGTCCCCCAGCATGGTGGCGCCGGTTTCCTGATTGATGTCGAACTGGCCGTCCTCCCCGCTGGGGAAGCTGAGCACATCGGTAACCGAGTCTTTGTTCCGGTAGTTGCGGTTGAGCTCTTGGATGGACTCGTTGTCCACAAAGCTGACCGAAACTTCAAAGTTGCCGCTCATGCCTTCCAGTTGCAGGACAGCATGGCAGCATTTGCGTATCAGCAGGCGGATTCCCGTTGGGATTTTAATATCCTTCTGCATGTTGGTAATGGCAACCTTTAATTTATCCATCATTAACGTCCTCTCCGGTTCTCGTCATAGTATTTTTCGTAGGCTTTGATAATTTCCTGCACCAGCTTGTGCCGCACCACATCCCGCTCTGTAAAGCGGACAATGGAGATGTCCTCGATATGCCGCAGCACTTTGGAGGCCTCGATCAGCCCCGACTTTTTGGGGTCGGGAAGATCGATTTGGGTGACGTCCCCGGTGATGACTGCCTTGGAGCCGGCCCCAAGACGGGTGAGGAACATCTTCATCTGCTCGTGGGTGGTATTCTGAGCTTCGTCTAAGATAATGTAGCTGTCGTCCAGAGTGCGGCCCCGCATATAGGCAAGGGGAGCGATTTCGATGTTGCCCCGCTCCATGTACTTATGAAAATTATCCACGCCCAGCATCTCGAACAAAGCATCGTACAAAGGGCGCAGATAAGGGTCTACCTTGTT
>CALCSA010000100.1 GCA_937894185.1 uncultured Clostridia bacterium
GCGATGGAAACTCTGGCCTACGAGCGGAACAAATACCTGCAGATTCTGTTGTCCATTGGCGATGGTGTGATGGTGATCGACCGCAACCAAAAGATAGAGATGCTGAATACGGTGGCGGCCAAGCTTACCGGGTGGACGCCAGAGGCTGCCATCGGCGTGCATTACAAGGAGGTTTTGATCCTCTCCCACGAGCAGGGGGGCCTGACCATTGAGAACCCCATCGAAAAGGTGTTTCGGACCGGGAAGACGCAGGGACTGGGTGATCATGCCATTCTGATGTCTAAAGAGGGGGTGGAGTACTACGTAGAGGACAGTGCTGCCCCTATTCAAGATGAAAAAGGTTCACTTTCCGGCGTGGTGCTGGTATTTCGGGATGTGAGCCAGCAAAAGGAGCAGCGGAAAAAAATCGAATACATGAGCTACCATGACGCCCTCACCGGGCTTTACAACCGCCACTACTTTGAAGAAGAGCTTTACCGCATTGATACCGACCGCCACCTGCCCATCTCCATCCTGATGGGGGATGTCAACAGCCTCAAGCTCACCAACGACATCTTCGGCCACAACTTTGGAGACATGCTACTGCGGAGGGTGGCAGAGGTGATGAAAAACGTCTGCCGCACTGGGGATATGATCGCACGGTGGGGTGGCGATGAGTTTGTGCTGCTTTTGCCCGGCACCAGCGACAAAGATGCTCAGGCCATTGCCAAACGCATTAAAAAAGAAGTCTCCGCCCATCAAATCCGAGCCATCCGAGGTAGCATTTCCATCGGAACCGACACCAAGGTGGATGCCTCCCAGAATCTTTGGGAGGTTTTAAACAATGCGGAAGAAAAGATGTACTCCATCAAGACTCTGGAGCGCAGCGAGGTCAAAAGCCGGGAGCTGGACAACATCAAAAAGAACCTGTTTGCCCTTAGCCCTTGGGACAAGGATCATGCTGAGCGGGTGGGAGATTTGTGTCACCGGATCGGCAGGGTGCTGGGCCTTTCCCCGTCGGAACTGCAACGGTTGACAGAGGCGGGGCAGCTCCATGATATTGGAAAGATTACCCTGGAACCCCGTGTCCTGCAAAAGGGAGGGCCCCTTAGCGCCGTGGAGCAAAAGGAGATGAATCAGCATCCCGTAGTGGGCTACCGCATCCTCAATTCTTTTGATGACACCTTGGGTCTATCGGAAATTGTTTTGGCTCACCACGAGTACTGGGACGGTTCCGGTTACCCCAAGGGCCTTGCCGGGGAAGAAATCCCACTGCCGGCCCGGATTCTTTCCCTTGTGGAATCCTACGATCACATGCTGTATCCTCCCCATTTCACCCAAGCCAAAAGTCACCGGGAGGCTGTGGAAGCCATCCGGCTTCAGAGGGGAATTTTGTTCGATCCCCGGCTTGTGGATGCTTTTATTCAGTTTTCTGCCTCCGGTGGCAAGGAGCAATAGAAAAAACAGGATGCGGCACGTGCATCCTAAGTGGGGGGAGTATCGATGCTGGACGTAAAAAAGGGAAGTAAAAGCTTTTATATCGGAGATTCCGAGGAAAAACCTCTCGCTGAAATGACCTATGTCTCCACCGGCGAAAAGCTGATTGTCATCGATCACACCCATGTCTCTGATGAACTGAGCGGTCAAGGCGCGGGAAAGCTGCTGCTCAAAGCCCTTGTGAATTGGGCCAGAGGGGAAAACAAAAAGATGGTTCCTCTTTGCTCCTTTGCAAAAGCACAAATGGAAAAGAATCAGGAATATCACGATATGATTCATCATTAATAGCAGGAAAGCACAACCGCCGGGCCCAAGAGCATCTTCTTGGACCCGGCAGCTTGCTATAACGGGAAGGCTTTGTCCATTCATCCTCACCAGCCCCCGAAACACCATGTTCGGGGATAAAAAGAGCAGAGCAGCCCCTTAAGGAACTGCTTGCGTTGAGCCTATTTGGCCCTGAGTATTCACTTATGGGTGATCGGGGGCTTTTTCCAGACAGACGACGATTTCAACATGTGTGTCATTGTCCAAACCTATGCCCATGTCCTCTTGAATGATAGGGAGCTTGAAAACAATCGACTTTAGCCACTGACCGTTTGACTTTGCTTCTTCATACACATTGATTTCTTTGATTAACGCCGACAGCAGCGCACGTTTATCGGCGGTGTCCATGACCCCATATAGCTTATCAAAATAAATGAGCGTCTTATAAACATTGTCGCCAGTCAGTTTTTCGGCTTCGATGGCTCTTTTCCTATCCTTGCACTCGTTCAAGCTGCGCTCTACATCATCTATGTTATCATACATCTTATCTAGCCTATCTTGCAAGTCAGAAAGCTTTCTGTCATAGTGTCTGTCCTCTGTGTCCAAATTATCAATCTGCTTTTCAAGGCTTCTCTTTGTTCCAATATACTGCCCTAACTGCTTCTGAAAGTTGGCAATTTCTTTTTCAACCTCGGTTGTGTCCGTTTTAATGTTAATTTTTTGCTGCATCATATCTGCGAACTTTGGATTACTGACAAGCTTGCCTATAACCTCCGCTACAGCAGCGTCCAGCTTTTCTTCCTGTAGCTGTTTATTGAAAGTGCATCTATGACCTCTCGCTAATGACCTGTGCTTGCAGCTATAATAGAAATAATCCTTGTAATGCTCACCGTTTGATTTCTTCTTTATGGATTTGTTGCCGTACATACCAGCCCCACACATAGGGCAGCACAAAAGGCCCGACAACAGATGTATTTTCATGTCCTTGCCCTTGTTGACATGCTCATATTTCTCTCCCTGTGATTGCCGTTTTTCCTGAACCTTTTCCCATAAATCCATATCAACAATTGGCTCATGTATGCCATCGGACAGCATGAAATTATCCTGTTTTACTATATGGTATTTTCCTCTTGTTCCCGCTACTTTTTCATTTTTTCTGCGCCCATAGGATATTTTACCGCAATAAACAGGGTTGTCCAAAATCTGCCGAATAAGATGTGCGGAGAAGTACGGAC
>CALCSA010000101.1 GCA_937894185.1 uncultured Clostridia bacterium
CTGGCTGATTTTTTCCAGGTATCCACCGAATACTTTTTTGATTACGAGGGCAATGCCGTAAGCCGCTCGGGAGCCCAGAACGAGCAGGAGGAAAAGCTGCTGATGCTGGCCCGGCGGGCCGAAAAAATACCCGCCGACCTGCGGGAGCGGATTCTGCGCAATTTTGAAGAAAACATCGACCTCTATCTGGAGGCGATTGATACCGGCCGGGGAGAATAAAGGGGTTGCCGGCCAATATTCAGAGAGCGCGGGAAGCGGCCATCCAGCTGCTGCTGGAACAAAACCCCGCCACAATGCCGGTACAGGTGCAAAAGCTGCGGTTTCCCGTCTGCGTTCTTTTCGACAGCATGGAAGGCTTTTGCCGTGTCACCAACGCCACCATGGCACAGCTTCGGGAGGCCGGCGACTATCTGCGGGACGGCTGTACCCTGATTATCAACCGCAAGGGCCGCAGAATTTATCTGGTGCTGTACACCAACCCTTCCGGCCGGCGGCTGAACTTTACTTTGGCTCACGAAGTTGGCCACATCCTTTTGGACCACCGGCAGGACGGCGAGCTTGAGGAGAGAGAAGCTAACGCCTTTGCCGCCGAGCTTTTGATGCCTCGGATTTTGGCCCGGGAGCTGACCCGGCGCCTGCCTGAGGAGGCGGAGCCTGCCCGGGAACTGGCCCAGACCTTTTCTACCTCACTGAGCGTGGCAAGGCTGCGGCTGCAACATCTGGCGGGGCACCCTACCTTGCTGGAACAAAGGCTGCTCAAACGATACGGTCCCATTCTGCCCGACCCTTCCCGCCCACTTATACTTTAGCGGGAAGCTTTGCGGAATGGAGAATTTGCGCGCTGCTGTTTGGTTATGATGTTCTCATAACAGGATTGACATCGGCGCAACCAGCGGGAGGTTCCTGAATGATGGATAACAATTACGATAAAAACCGGGAGCGGGGACAGCAGGAAAGGCCGGAGCAGGGGGAGATTCCTCCCGGTTACCGCTCTCCCTGGCAGACGGAGCAGGATCGGGATGGGGAGAACCGCCCTTACAACGAGGACCGGCAGTATGGTTCCGCCCCGTACGACGCCCGCCCCGGCACTGGCTCCTACAATTGGAGAAGCCGGCCTCCTTACCAGTACAACGCCGCCGGAGACTGGCAGAAGAACGGCAGTTCCCAGCGGTACCAGTGGAACTTTGCCGACTATGATCAGGCCATGCCCGGCAACAAGAAACCCCGCAAAAGCCGGGGCCTTGTGGTCTTTGCCGTGGCCCTGCTTTGCGTTCTGTCGGTGGGTCTGCTTTCCCTGACCGGCTACAGCATCTTTAAAGCCCTGTCGGAGGGAGAAGCGGCCATGGAGCTTCCCCCGGCAGATATCTCCGGCGATGCCCAGTCCCCCTCTTTGCCCATGGTCAGCCCGGGGGATGACATCACCATGAACATTGCGGAAAAGCCTCAGGTGGAGGAGCCCCCCGTTGTTCCGGGAGAGCGGATGACCATCCCCCAGGTGGCCCGTTCGGTGCGTCCCTCGGTGGTGGGCATTATCAACTACCAGAGCGGCCAGATCTTTGAACCCTTTACCGAGGGCAGCGGCATCATCATCAGCGTGGATGGCTATATCGTCACCAACGAGCACGTGATTCAGGGCGCCGAGGCCGTTGTCGTCGTGTTTGACGACGGCAACGAATACGAGGCGGCTTTGGTGGGAGCCGACGCCCGCACGGATCTGGCGGTGCTCAAGGTGGACCGGGACGATCTGACTCCGGCGGTGTTGGGGGACTCCAACGAGCTGGAAGTGGGGGAGACGGTGATTGCCATCGGCAATCCCGGCGGCACCGATCTGGCGGGCAGTGTTACCCGGGGCATTATCTCCGCCCTCAACCGGGTGGTCAAAACTCCTTATTATTCTACCAATTATATTCAGACCGACGCCGCCATCAACCCCGGCAATTCGGGAGGCGCTTTGTGCAACGAGTTTGGGCAGGTGGTGGGGATCAACTCCGCCAAGATTGTAGCCGAGGGGTACGAGGGCATCAGCTTTGCTATTCCCATTGCCGAGGCGGCCCCCATTGTGGAGGACCTGATCGCCTACGGCCGGGTGACGGGCCGGGTGATGCTGGGCATTACCGGTGAGCCGGTGAGTGAAATCATTGCCCGCAGCCACAACGTTCCGGCAGGGGTTCAGATCATCACCATCACCTCCGAGGAGCTGGCTCGCAAGGGAGCCATGCGGGGTGACATCATCACACATATCGATGATGTTCGGGTGCTGGACCTCAACGACGTCCGCACCATTGTGGAATCCCACGAGGCGGGGGACGTCATCAAGCTGACGCTGTACCGTCAGTCCCGGGTCAACACTTCCAACAACACCTTTGAAGTCAGGGTGGCTTTGCTGGCGGATACCGGGGAATGATACCCGGCGGAAGGCAGAACCCCGCTGTGGGTTTTGCACAGGCTTTCAATATTTTTCAGGGAGGCTGATTCCCTCTCGCAACATAGGAGCGTTTCATGAATATATTAATGTTAGGCGATGTGGTAGGTCAGACAGGGTGCGATTACCTGCGGGAAAAGCTGCCCCTGCTCAAGGAGCGCTATGAGGCGGACATTGTAGTGGCCAACGGGGAAAATTCCGCCGATGGCAACGGCATGACTCCCAAAAGCCTGCGCCATCTCATAGATAGCGGAGTGGATATCATCACCGCGGGGAACCACGCCCTGCGCCGCCGGGAGGTCTACGAGGTGCTGGACAAACAGCAGGGGGTGCTGCGCCCCGCCAACTACCATTCCACTGCCCCCGGCACAGGCATCTACCTCCACGACGATCCCCGCAACCGCCTTTGGGTTATCAATCTTCAGGGAGTGGTCTACATCCAGAACCACCAAAATCCCTTTGACTGCATCGACTCTTTGTTGGAGCAGGTGGACAGTCCCTGTGTTCTGGTGGACTTCCACGCCGAGGCCACCGCCGAAAAGCTGTGTCTGGGCTACTATCTGGATGGCAGAGTGTCCGCCGTGGTGGGAACCCACACCCATGTCCCCACCGCCGACGCCCGGGTGCTGCCCAAAGGCACCGGCTACATCACCGATGTGGGTATGTGT
>CALCSA010000102.1 GCA_937894185.1 uncultured Clostridia bacterium
CCAAAAACTGGCGGGCATAAGAGCTGAGGCTTTCCACATAGCGGCGCTGGCCCTCGGCATAGATGGTGTCAAAGGCCAGAGAGCTTTTGCCCGACCCGGAAAGCCCCGTAAAGACAATGAGCTTGTCCCGTGGCAGTTCAAGGTCTATGTTTTTTAAGTTGTTTTCCCGCGCCCCTTTAATAACGATGCGGTCTTTTGCCAAGGAAAAATACCCCCCTGTGTGCGTTAAAGCGCAGATTTGCGCCATGGAAACGATCTATTCAAATGTTCAGTTAACAGCCGCATGGGGGGTACCCGGTACCCCCCATAGCTTGCTGGTTTTGCTGTGTTTGAAAGTTTCGATCCGTGCCTATTTGCCCAGATTGTAGAAGGAGGCAAGGCCCCCGTAAACAGCGGTGGAACCCAGCTGGCTCTCGATTTTAAGCAGCCGGTTGTATTTGGCGATCCGGTCGGTGCGGCTCATGGAGCCGGTTTTAATCTGCCCCGCATTGGCGGCCACGGCGATGTCGGCAATGGTGACATCCTCCGTCTCGCCGGAGCGGTGGGAGATGACGGCGGTGTAACCCGCCCGCTTGGCCATTTCGATGGCGTCAAAGGTTTCGGTCAGGGTGCCGATTTGATTCACTTTAATCAGGATGGAGTTGCACAGGCCCAGCTCGATTCCCTTAGAAAGCCGCTTTACGTTGGTGACAAAGAAGTCGTCCCCCACCAGCTGAATGTGATCGCCCAAACGCCGGGTCAGCTCTTTGTAGCCCTCCCAGTCGTTTTGATCCAAGCCATCCTCAATGGAGATAATGGGGAATTCCCGGCAGAAGCTTTCGTACAGGTCGATCAGCTGGGAAACGGTAAGGCTGCGGTTTTCTCCCGCCAGATCGTATTTACCTGTTTCCCTATTATAAAACTCGGAGGAAGCAACGTCCATGGCAATTTTTACATCGGCTCCCGGCTTGTATCCAGCGGCTTCAATGGCCTGCACAATCACTTCCAGAGCCTCCCGGTTGGAGGAAAGGTTGGGGGCAAAGCCGCCCTCGTCACCTACAGAGGTGTTGTACCCCTTGCCGTGGAGCACTTTTTTCAGAGCGTGAAAGACCTCCGCCCCTACCTGAATGGCTTCCCGGAAGGTGGAAGCTCCCGTGGGCATAATCATAAACTCCTGAAAATCCACCGAGTTATCGGCGTGGGAACCGCCATTGAGGATGTTCATCATGGGAGTGGGCAGCTGTTTGGCGTTAAAGCCTCCCAAATATTGATACAAGGGCAGTCCGTGGTAGTCGGCAGCGGCGTGAGCCACCGCCATGGAGACGCCCAAAATGGCGTTGGCGCCCAGCTTGGCTTTGTTTTCGGTTCCGTCCAGCCCGATCATCAGCTGGTCGATGGCGGTTTGATCGGTGACCTCGTACTGCCCGATGAGGGCGGGGGCAATGATGTCGTTCACATTGGACACCGCTTTTAGGACTCCCTTGCCGCCGTACCGGGCCTTGTCGCCGTCCCGGAGCTCCACGGCCTCGAATTCGCCGGTGGAAGCCCCCGAAGGCACCATGGCCCGGCCATAAGAGCCGGATTCGGTATAAACCTCTACCTCCAGCGTGGGATTGCCCCGGGAATCTAATATTTCGATAGCCTGCATTTCCTGAATTTTTGGCATGGTTACATCTCCTTTGTTCCATTGATGTTGGTGTACCTTCAGTATGCCACGTTCCAAGCCGGCTATGACTTGAAATCCATGTGCTGTCAAAAGGGATTGTGCTCCAAGCCTTTCTGACTCTGCTGCCTATTATACCAGATTTGGAGAGGATGGTAAACAAATTTCCGAAAATAAGTTCGAATAAGCAAATGTAACATTTTTTTGCCGACTAAGATAAAAGATTGATGTAAAAGAAGGGCGCTTTCCTGCCAAAGCCTGCATTTTTTCCGAGCTTCCTTCATTGACTTTCCCCGTCCCGAATGTTATAATAATGCCTGCTTTATGAAATGCGGATGTGGCGGAACTGGCAGACGCGCCAGACTTAGGATCTGGTGTCCCACGACGTGCAGGTTCGATTCCTGTCATCCGCACCAATACAGGATTTAAAATGAGGTGTAGACCCAATGAAAGCGCCAACCCTGCTGATGATTCTGGACGGCTTTGGCTACAATAAGAGTGATTACGGCAATGCGGTCCAGGCAGCGAAAACCCCCAATTTGGAACGGTTTCTGCACCATTATCCCCATACCCTGATCGGTGCTTCCGGCATGGATGTGGGCCTGCCAGACGGCCAGATGGGCAACTCCGAGGTGGGGCACACCAACATCGGAGCAGGCCGGATTGTCTATCAGGAACTGACCCGAATCACCAAGAGCATCCACGACGGCGACTTTTTCGAGAATCCCGCTCTGCTGGAAGCCATAGAAAACTGCAAGAAGAAAAGCAGTGCTCTCCACCTCATCGGCCTTGTGTCCGACGGAGGAGTCCACAGTCACAACACCCATCTCTACGCTCTGCTGGAGCTGGCCAAGCGCCACGGGGTGGAAAAGGTCTATGTCCACTGCCTGATGGATGGCCGGGATGTTCCTCCCAACTCCGGGAAGGACTTCATCGCCCAGCTACAGGAAAAATGCAAGGAAATCGGCGTGGGTCAGATCGCCACCATCATCGGCCGCTACTATGCCATGGATCGGGACAATCGGTGGGACCGGGTGGAAAAAGCGTATACTGCCATGGTCTACGGGGAGGGGAACATCTCCGCCCGCACCGGTGAAGTGATGCAAAAAAGCTACGATGCCGGCATCACCGATGAGTTTGTCCTCCCCACGGTTTGCATTCAGGGAGCAGGCATTGCCGAGGGCGATTCCGTTATCTTCTTTAACTTCCGCCCCGACCGGGCCCGGGAAATTACCCGCGCTCTGGTGGACCCGGACTTTGAAGGCTTCAAGCGCCGTTCCTTTCCCAAGCTCACCTATGTCTGCATGACCCAGTACGATGCCACCATGCCCAACGTTCTGGTGGCCTATCGTCCCCAAAGCTTGGAAAACGTCTTTGGCAAGTACATCAGCGAGCAGGGTCTGACCCAGTTGCGGATTGCCGAAACGGAAAAATACGCCCACGTCACC
>CALCSA010000103.1 GCA_937894185.1 uncultured Clostridia bacterium
CTGTTCTTGTTGGCGAACATCTCGGCCCGGCCCAGAATGATGCAGTTTACCACAATCAGCGGCAGGAAGATGCCCAGGGCATCATAAATACTCTGGAAATAAGCCTGCACAAAGAGCTGCACCACCGTCACCAGACCGGCAATGACTACGATGTAACAGGGAATGCGTACTTTTTCGGGAATGACGTCCTTGAGCAGCGCAATCAGGATGTTGGAGAACACCAGCACCACCGTAGCCGCTGCACCCATGCCCAGACCATTGACCGCCATGGTGGAGACCGCCAAAGTCGGGCAGGTGCCCAATACCAGCACCAGAACCGGGTTTTCCTTGATGATTCCGTTGGTCAGAATGCTCAGTTTGCTTTTTTTCTGTTCCATACTCGCCTGCCCCTTTCTTACGGATTCATATCCTTGAGCTGCTCATAAGCTTCTTGGGCGGCTCGCAGAGAATTTTTCAGTGCATTGGAGGTCTTGGTTGCGCCAGTGATGGAATCCACCTGATCAGGGTCGCCTTCCATCCCCAGATAAAGCTCCAGATACTTGGGCTCTCCCACCCGGGAACCAAGGCCCTTGGTTTCGTTGTTGGTCATCATTTTGATGCCGGCAACCTTCCCTTCGGCGTCAAGGCCGATCATAAAGGGAACCTGACCGTCATAGCCCTTGGCACTGGCCTGAAAGACAAAGCCGGCCCCGTTGTTGGCACGATAGGCCTCAATGACGCCTTCGGGCAACTGTGTCTCGTACTTGGTAAAGTCGTCGGCAGCAGCCAGAACCTCGATGCGGGCAAGCCTTGCTTTTTCCTGCTCCGCCTTTTCGATTTCGGTATAGGTTACTCCAAACGTAGCGGCGACTGCCCAGGTGATGATCAGGCTGATGACAGCCAGAATAATCACTGGACCAATAAAGCCGTCCCGGAACTTCTTAAAGTCCTTCATGCCTTTTTGCCTCCTTCCGCGCCCAGTGCTTTGATGCGGGTGAGGTTGTCAATATGAGGGGTGATAATGTTCATGATGAGAATGGCAAAGCTGACGCCTTCGGGATAGGCTCCGTACAAACGGATGACAACGGTGAGGATACCTGCGCCAATGCCAAAAATCAGGCGGCCGGTCTCGGTGGTGGGGGTGGTGACGTAGTCGGTGCCCATAAAGATAGCGCCCAGCATGACGCCTCCCGCCAGAATATGAAAGATGGGGTCGGCGCCCAGCAGCCAGCTAAGGACAAAGACGGTTCCCACAAAGGCTACCGGCTCGGTAATAGTGATGACTTTGCGGATTACCAGATAGACAAAGCCGATGAGCAGGGCCAGTGTGCAAGTCTCACCCAAAGAGCCGCCAATCTTGCCCAAGAACATGTCGGCGTAGGTGGGCAGAGAGGACGGTGTGGCGGAGGAAGCGGCATCCGTGCCGATAGCCTGCATCGCGCTGACCATCCCCAAAGGAGTGGGTCCGGTGACAGCATCGGTTCCCAGAGGCACAGGCCAATGGGTCATGGGGGTGGCAAAGGAGATGAGCAGGACAATCCGCCCTACAATGGCGGGGTTGGCAAAGTTCTTGCCGATGCCGCCAAACAGCTGCTTGATGATGACGATGGAGACAAAGCAACCGATGGCCGCCATCCACAGAGGAATGTTGGAGGGCAGGTTAAAGGCCAGCAGCAAACCGGTGACAGCGGCGGAAAGGTCGCCGATGGTCATATCCAGATGCATTAGCTTGCGGTATATGTACTCAAACAGGACGCTGGCTCCGATGCAGACCGCCGATACCAGCAGGGCCCGGGGTCCAAACCAGATCACCGAGGCAATCAGGGCAGGGCAAAGTGCGATCAGCACATCCAGCATAATGGTGCGGGTAGTATCCTTCGCATGGAAATGAGGCGAAGAGGTGATGACTAAATTCTGTGTCATGTTATCCTTTTCCCCCTTCTTTGGCATTTTGCTCCTGCGTCCACTTGCGCAGCCTTGCCTTGGCCAGACGGTGGGTCTGAACCAGATGGCGCTTGGCCGGGCAGGAGTAGGCGCAGCAGCCGCACTCGATGCAGAGGTTGACTTTGTAATCCTGAAGTCCCTGATAGTCATCCTTAATAAAGGCATCCTCAATGCGCAGGGGCATCAGGTTCATGGGACAGGAGCGGACACAGCGCCCACAGCGTATGCAGGCGGTTTCGGCATAGCCTTCCACCTGAGATTCATCGAAAGCCAGAATGGCGTTGTTGTTCTTGAGGATAGGGTAAGTCTCGTCATAGAGAGCGGTTCCCATCATGGGGCCGCCCATCAGCAGCTTGCGGGGCTCCTTGGAGTATCCGCCGCAGAAGTCAATGACTTCCTTGATGGGGGTCCCGATCAGAGCCTGAACGTTCTGGGGTTTGGCAATGGCGCCGCCATCCACCGTCACGCATTTGGCAATGAGGGGAAGGCCATCCTTGAGGAAGCGGGCCAGCTGAGCAATGGTGGTGATGTTGTTGACAATGCAGTTGACATCGGCAGGCAGCTTGCCCTCGGGGACGATGCGTCCCGTCGTTTCGTGAATCAGCACCTTTTCCGCTCCCTGAGGGTAACGGGCAGCCAGCGACTGCACCCGAACTCCGGGCACACCCTTGGCCAGCTCCTGCATCCGGGCGATGCCCTTGGGCTTGTTGTCCTCAATACCGATGACGCAGGTGGGAATATCCAGATACTTCATCACGGCCTTGATGCCTGTCATCACATCCTCCCCCCGCTCCATAATGGTGCGGTAGTCGGAGGTAATGTAGGGCTCGCACTCGGCCCCGTTGATGATGAGGGTATCTACCTCATCCAGATTCTTGGGGTTGAATTTAATATGTGAGGGAAAGCCTGCGCCTCCCAGACCGACCAGACCTGCGCCCCGCACCGCTTTGAGAAAGCTTTCCCGATCCGTCACCTCGGGTTTTTTGACGCTTTCGTGGTGGGTTTGCTCCTTGTCGGTCTCAATGACCACCGTCTTGGAACGGCTGCCATTGGGCATGATGATCTGGTCAATCCCCGTCACCTTCCCCGAGACGCTGGAGTGAATGGGAGAGCTGAGAAACGCCCCCGAATCACCGATGACCTGACCCACCTTCACCTCATCCCCCG
>CALCSA010000104.1 GCA_937894185.1 uncultured Clostridia bacterium
AAGCAGCTTTCGTGGCTGCCGGGGGTAGCGCTCTCCATCTTTATTCTGGAAAGCGTCACCGAAAACGAGAACCCGGAAGGCCTGTTGGGCAGCTTTGATCTGATCATCACGCCTTCCAAGCATCTGGAGGCGATTGTGAGCCTGTTGCCCAATCTTTCTGGCCGGGTGATAGAAGCGGCCATTGCCCCCTGCCACGAGACTCTGATTCGCATCACATCCCTGCCCCGGGACAGCCGTATTGGCATTATCTGCCGCACCAATGTGTTTTTGGCGGCGGTCAAGGATAAACTCCTGTCCTTTGGATTCCGGGAGGATCGCATCCAATCGTTTTTTGAAATGGATTATACCACCAAGACCTATTTCCCCGGCGGCATCGACGCGCTGATCTCTTTTGCCGATGCCCATATCTTTACCAATCCGGAGTTTGAGTTCCGCAACGAGGAGTTCCTTGCCAAAGGGGGTCAGATCATCGCCTTTTACCACCAGATCGAAAAGGGCACCCTGATCTATATTCAGGATAAGGTGGGGGAATTGCTGAACCACAAGGAAACCTCATGAAAGATCGTATTAATTTTTAAAAAACTATACCAGTTACCTGTCCGAAACCATTATAGCTTTTTTTGAGGGAGAGCGTCAAGATATCCCTGTTAAATTCGGCAAAATCACAGGAAGATAAAGCGGTTTCCTGTGCGGAAAGAACAGATTTCCGGGCATCCCAATATTGAATTTACAAACTGGTATACATCTATTATAAATGGTACATTATTGCTGTTTTCCAAGACAACAACGCCTCCCGCTGCGGCTCATGCTGCTGCGGGAGGCGTTTGATATCTCGTTGGTCATGATCAAGGGAAGTACAGGGTTACTCAAAAAAGTCAAAGGCATTTACATCAAAGATTCCCATGTCGGTAACCCGGATTTCCGGCAGCACGGGCAGGGCCAAAAAGCTCAAAGTCACCAGCGGGTCGATCTCCCGGGGGACGCCCCCCTTATGAAGCTGCACCAGCATCCCTTCCAGCTGGGGGAGGAATGCTTCCGGCGGCCGGTCGCTCATCAGGCCATAGGCAGGCAGGGGAAGGGAAGTGGTCACCTTTCCCCCCTGTACCAAAGCCACGCCGCCCCGGATGCTTTCCAGCTCCCGGATGGCCAGCAGCATATCCCTATCGTTGGTTCCCGCCACAATCAGGTTGTGAGAGTCGTGGCCTACGGTAGTGGCTACCGCCCCGTCCCGCAGACCGTAGCCGGACAGCAACCCCACCCCCGCGTTTCCGGTGGCGTGATGCCGCTCCAAAACCGCCAGCTTACAAAGACTGCCCGCCTTCAGACGAGAAAGAGCTTCTGCCCGGGACAGCAGCAGCTTGCGGGTGATGATCTCACCTTCCAGCAACTCAATCACCGGGAAGGGGTCCAAGCGGGGGAGAGTCAGGTGTTCCGGCCCCACCGGAGCCAGACACACCGAATTGACAAAGGAGATTTGCCGGGCATCGGCTGCCACCCGGTCGGGGTCCACGGCAACGCCGTCCTTATAAACAGACTGAACCGATACTTCTTCCAGATCGTCCAGCACCACCAGATCGGCCCGGTAGCCGGGAGCAATAGCCCCCAAATCGTAAAGCCGGAAAATTTGGGCGGCATTGATGGTGGCCATCCGATAGGCATCAATGACGGGGAGGCCCAAAGCGATGGCCTTGCGCAGACAGTGGCGAATAGTGCCCTCCCGGCGCAGGTCGGCCAGATGCTTGTCGTCGGAGCAGAAGGCGGCAAAGCGGGTGGAGATGCCCTGAGCGATAATTCCCGACACAATGGCTTCCAGATTCCGGGAGGCACTGCCCTCCCGCACCAGAATCGCCTGTCCCAGCCGAAGCTTTTCCAATGCCTCGGCAAAGGCGGTGCTCTCGTGGTCGTTGCGGATACCGGCGGCTATGTAGGCGCAAAGCTCCCGACCAGTAAGGCCGGGAGCATGTCCGTCTACAATCCTGCCCTCTGCCATAGAAAGT
>CALCSA010000105.1 GCA_937894185.1 uncultured Clostridia bacterium
GGGCATTTAGCCGGAGCAAATAAACTCCGGGAAGGGCTGGGTGGCGGAGGCTCCGCTTCTTTTGCCGGGCGGGGTATCCCGCAGAACCAACCATTGCTTATGGAACAATTGCTCCACAAGAAAGGGGTATCTGCTTGAAGGTCAGAATTCTCACTGCTTTGGTGCTCCTTTGCATCCTGACGGTAGTGCTGTTTTTTTTGGATACACTGCTGCTTAACGCCGTGGTGGGTCTTATCTCCATTCTGGCGGTTTACGAGCTGCTGTCCGCCACCAATCTGCTCCGCTTTAAAGGGTTAACCATCCTCACCGCCGTACAGGTGGTGGTGCTGGCTTTTTTGAGAACCCATTACCTGTGGCATCTCATCATCCCCATTTTGTTTGTCATCATATTGGGGTACTTTATTCTGCTGATCAAAAACTACGGCGTCATGAAGATTGAACACTGCGCCATGGCCTTTATGTTCAGCACCCTGATTCCCCTGTTTTTTTCCTGTGCTATCCACATCCGGGATGATCACGGGGTGATGCAGGGTGGATTTTACCTGCTGGTGGCCATGGGAGCCGCCTGGCTTTCGGATACGGGAGCCTATTTTGTGGGAACTTTTCTGGGCAAACACAAGCTGGCCCCCAAGGTCAGCCCCAAGAAAACGGTGGAGGGCTCTATCGGGGGCCTTTTAACCGCCACCCTCTTTCTGCTGCTGATGGGAGTGGGCTACACTTCCCTTCTGGCAAGCAAGGGCGTGGCCGTTCAAATTCACTACCCCCTGCTGGCTTTGCTGGCCCCTATTTTTTCCGCCATCGGGATGCTGGGGGATTTGTCCGCCTCCGCCATCAAGCGGGAGTACGGCGTTAAGGACTTCAGCAACATCATGCCGGGACCCGGCGGTATTCTGGACCGGTTCGACAGCCTGCTGTTTACTCTGCCCGCTGTCTACGCCACCGTCCGCCATATCCAACTCCTCACCTTTTTGTAGCATCTCCGCGTCTTTCTGTCGGAATCGCAGACGCTTTTACATAATTGCCCATCCTTACTCATACAATCAAATGGAAGGCCGTCTTGGATGAAAGGGCGGCCCGAGACAGGAAAGCGAGACATCCATTGACAAAGTTGCCTGAAAAACGCATCGCGGTGCTGGGCTCTACCGGCTCCATCGGCCGCCAGACGCTGGAGG
>CALCSA010000106.1 GCA_937894185.1 uncultured Clostridia bacterium
ATATAATATAGGTAGCAGAACAAAAAAACCGCGACCCACACCAAGGTTACCCCGATCCAGACCCCGGAGCCGGGCCGAAGCAACAGGGAGCACAGAAAGGCAGGAACCAAGGTGGCGCTAATCAGCAGCGCCCGCCAGACCACCATCAGTTGCAAGCTGGGCTTCAAGGTTTTTTTCATGGCACTCCCTCCTGTTGGCATTGATTTCCGACGCTCCGTCGTGGCCACCGCACGCTTCGTCATGGCCCGCACTACTTGGGCTGGGTGAGGATCACCAGCCCCCCTCGCTTTACGGCCCCCTGATTTCCGACGCTTGGTCATGGCCACCGCACTACTTGGGTTGAGTGAGGACCACCAGCGCCCCCTCCTCCTGAAAGATGGTGACATCCCCGCCGCAAAACTCATTGCTGACCGCCCGGGGATCCCAAGGGGAAAGAGGATAGTCGTTGAGGGGATACTTTCCGCCCAGAATCGTAATCCCACGGCAGGGAGCCAGAGCCAGCAGAGAAAAGTAGCATCCCGGCCGCCGAGGCAGCAGAAGTTCCCCCTTGCCCATCAGAGCATGGGCGTGACAGACTCCGTCGGTGAGCAGAGCATCGCTCCCCTGCTTTACCAAATGGGCCAGCAGGCCGAGATTGGCCAGCGTATGATCCAGCCGCCCCCCCAGCATTCCCGTGAGCAGCAGGCGGCGATACCCCCGCTGACGGGCTTCCTCCGCCCCGTGATAGGAGTCCGTGTAGTTTTTATCCGGGGAAAGGGCCACCAGCTCCAACCCGGCGGGAGGAGAAGTCTCCAGCGAATCCAAATCCCCCACCAGCAGATGGGGGCGCAGGTTCATCTTGGGGCAGTGCTTTAGGCCCCCATCGGCGCAGATGACAAAGGCGTCCGGCTCCAACAGAGCCGATACCGCCTCGTAGTCCCGTATCTCTCCGGCTCCCATAACCACACAGCCATAGGAAGCCTTGATCTTTTTGTGTTCCAAGCCGCTACACCTCCCACTCCCGCACCTGCCGGGCCTCGTCGTACAGCTTCCGGTAGCTTTCGTGGCGGCGGGAATCGATGCTCCCCTGTTCCAGAGCCCTCAGCACCCTGCAGCCTGTTTCCCGGGTGTGGGAGCAGTCGTTGAACCGGCACTCCCCCAGATAGGGGGAAAACTCCGGAAAGCAGAAAGCCAGCTCCTCCTTGGGGATATGGCCCATCCGCAGCATTTCAATGGAGGAAAACCCCGGGGTATCGGCCACAAGGCCCCCCTCCGGCAGGGGGAGCAGCTCCACATGACGGGTGGTATGGCGACCCCGCCCCAACTTCCGGCTGGTGTTCGCGGTGGGCAGAGCCAGACGGGAATCGATGCGGTTGAGCAGGGTGGATTTTCCCACGCCGCTGTTGCCGCAAAAGGCGCTGATTCCCTGAGAGAGCGCAGCCTCCAAGGCGGGGAGTCCCTCTCCCTTTGGGCCGATGACATAAACCGGGTATCCGGCACCGGCGTAAAGCCGCTCAAGACCTGCCGGATCCCCTAAATCTGTCTTGGTAAGGGCCACCAGAGCATCGATTCCCCGGTGAGCCAAGACGGCCAGATAGGTGTCGGCCACAAAGAAGTTGGGAAGCGGGTCGGTTACCGCCAGCACCAACACCATCCGGTCCAGATTGGCCAGAGGTGGCCGCACCAGGCTGTTCTTGCGGGGAAAAATCTCGCTGACCGTTCCGCTCCCTTCCGGGGAAAGGGCAACGCGGACCATATCCCCCACCAAAGGGGAGCTTCCCTCCTTGCGGAACACCCCTCTGGCGCGGCATTCTATCAGCTGGTCATCCTCGCCTTTGACATAGTAAAATCCTGCCGTGGCCTTCCAAATCCGGCCTGTCAATTCTCCCCCGCTCAATGGTTGTCTCTGGGGCGTTCCAGCTGGCGGTCATCGGAGTTCCCGGGAAGCCCCGAGCCCCCCGTCACATCCTGAAACAGCCGGGTATCAAAGTTGAGTTCATACTGTTTATAAGACTTGCCGTCCATAAACACCTCGATATAAGCGTTCTCGGTCTCTCCGGTAAACCAAGGCCGCCAGGTTCCCACCTCCGAGGGATTGAGGGATTCTTCCTGAACCAGTTCCCCGTCCTGATAGGCTTGGAAGGTGACCAGACGGTCCACATCGGTGGGGAGCTCCACCGGGATGGCGATCCGCTTGAACTCGCCCCCTGCCCCGGTGCTGACAATGACGTTGATGGCGGTACCTTCCACCTGCACGCCGCCGGAATCCGGGTCCTGAGCGATAATGGTGCCGGCGGGTTCTTCGGCAGCTTCCGGGGTGACGTCGCCCACCCGCAGGTTGTTGATCTCCAGCAGATGCCTTGCCTGATCCACAGTCAGGCCCACCAGATTGGGCACGGAGGTCCAAGCCTCGTCGGGGCCCAAGCTGATATAGACGGCTATTTTGGTTCCGGCGCTGACTTGGGAATCCTTGGAGGGGTCGGTATAGATGACGCTGCCGGCGGGGATATCATCGTGGTAGACATGTTTTTGCTCCGCCACCAGTCCCAGTTCCTCCAGCTTTTGGAGGGCCTGCTCGGCGGGTCTGCGCTCAAAGTTGGGGATGGTGACCACCTGCTGCCCGCTGGACACCTTGACCTTCACCACGCTGCCCTGACGAATGGTCCGCCCGGATTTGGGGTTCTGCTCAAAGATAATGCCGGGGCCCCATTCGTCACTATTGCCCACTTCTTCCTGCACCAGTTCAAAATCGGCGGCGTATTGCTCCTTGGCGGTATCAAATTTGACTCCCACCAGATTGGGCATGAGAATTTCCGGCACCTGTGCAAAGGGATTGTTCAGCCAGATCATCAGTCCTACAAAGGCCAGAGAGGCCAGCACAAAGGCAAAGGTCACTCCGGTCAGAATGGGGATATAAGGGGTTCGGCGTCTGCGCCTGGCTTCCATGGCCTGCTGCTCCTCCTCCCGGGTTTCGGAGATAGCCCGGCGGTATTTTTTGCGTTGTGCCTGGGGGTTATGGTCGGTCAGATACTTGTACTCGAATTGGATGGAGGGGTTCTGCTTAAACCGCTCGATGTCCTCAATCATCTCGGCAGCGCTTTGGTAGCGCTGTTTTGCGTCTTTGCGCATGGCCCGGACGGTGATGTCCTCCAGCCCTTTGGGGATGTTGGGGTTGAGCTCGGTGGGCAGTACCGCCTGAGACTGAATCTGCTTGATGGCCACGCTCACCGCTGTTTCCGCCTCAAAGGGGAGCTTTCCGGTGAGCATTTCAAAGAGCATCACCCCCACCGAGTAGATGTCGGATTTTTCGTCGGTGTTGTCCCCCATGGCCTGTTCCGGGCTGATGTAATGGACGCTGCCGATGGCCCGGTCGGTGATGGTCTTGACCTCGCTGCGAGCAAAGCGGGCAATGCCAAAGTCGGTGACCTTGATGGTTCCGTTTTGTAGCAGCATGATGTTGTGGGGCTTAATGTCCCGGTGGACAATCCCTTTTTCGTGGGCGTGCTGCAGCGCCCGCAGAATCTGCAGGGTAAAGTGGACGGCTTCCTTCCAGGAGAGAATCCCCTGACGCTCGATGTAATCCTTCAGGGTGATGCCGTCGATGTACTCCATGACGATAGAATGAACCCGATTGGTAAAGGAAACATCGTACACCCGCACAATATTGGGGTGGCTGAGCACCGCAATGGCCTTGCTCTCGTTTTTAAAGCGCCGCAGAAACTCCTCGTTGGTCAGGTACTCATCCCGCAGGATTTTTACCGCCACCGTACGCTGGTCAATGCTGTCAAAGGCCTTGTAGACATTGGCCATGC
>CALCSA010000107.1 GCA_937894185.1 uncultured Clostridia bacterium
GGGTCGTTCTTCTGGGCTCCGGTATGCCGCCACATCTTGCGATCAACCACAGGGTTTTGCATCATGGCCTCCTTGGCGGCATAGGAGTGAGCGGTGAGCAGCTCCGTGATGGAGGTAGCTCTCGCCCGGGTTGGTGAGAAAGCGTAGGCATCGATCAGCTGCTCAGCCACATCGACCATGCTGCTCCCCTCTTCCATCGCGGTTCCAAGGATCCGTTCCACGTCATCATAGGTTCCAAGCTCCATGATTTCACCCAGGTCTTTGCTCCAACTGTGCAGCCAGTCTCTTGTACGGCTTGATAGCGTACCCAATTGCATATCCGAGGCAACCGCCTTTATGTAGCTGTCGCCCAGGGACTTGACGTTGCTTTCCAGTTCAGCTTGAAAGGTAACCTGCAGGTGTACAGCCGTGGCATCTTCCTGCTGGATCATGGGTAAAATGTCACCGTTGAGCAGGCCGGCAGTAATGTGGACCCGCTGCGCCTCCAGGTGCTCGGCCACCTGGTCCTGCAGACGGTTTATCTCCTCCACGGTTTCTTCTGGATCTATGTAGCCCTCGTTCTCAAGCCGCTCGGTCAGTTCGCCGTCTGCTGCCTTCACAAAGCGATTAACTGCTTTGAGCAGCGCACTATATTCCTTCGGACTCATTCCTCCACCCCTTGTTTGATAAGGAGGCGCCGGACCTCTTTCATAATAGCCACCACATCCTCATTGTTCTTTTGTTCCTCTGCCTTGGTGATAGCTGATGTAAGCTGAGGCAGGATGGGGTTGGAGAGCATCTGACCATTAGCGCCACGGTACATTGCCATTGGTAAATTGCCCCACTCTTCTGGATAGGGCTCTGCCGTTTTACCCAGGGTTTCCATCGTGAGCTCTTTTGCAACGTTGGGGGTCACACCTCCGGCACGTTCGGTGATGGCTAGGATTCGAGCGATATCTTCCGGATTGGTGATGTCGGGCGCTTTAAAGCCCACCTCCACATACTTTAGTTGCATCCAATTCAACAGCTTGTTATTGATAAGCCAGGCAAGCCGCTTGCGCTCCGGGATAAATACTTGCTTTTCCGTGACCTCCATGGCCATCTGGGCCGTAGCTCGATTAAAGTCAGTCGTGTAGCCAACGTACAAATCCGGTAGGCGGAAGGATGACTGCGCCTTGCGACGGCTGTTGTCCAGGTATTCCTGAAACAATTCATCCTTCTGAAGAATGGCCGCCATATCTTTGATCTCAACCTCCGGCTTCTTATCCTGTTCGAATCCAGAACGTTCCTCGTTGTCCTCTACTTCCAGCAACAAAAACGCATGCTGCCCAGCCTCTCCCTTGATGTCGTTCATATAGGATTGGAGCTTGCTGTAACTGTCGTCAGAAAGCTTTCCGCCGCGCAGCATAATCAGCAACGGCGTGTGGCGTCCATTCGTAAAATACTTATGATTTAAGGCCTCCGCCCGACGGCTGCCATCTACGTTAAGCACCTGTCCAATCCATCGAGGCTCTCCGTAGTCTTCGGTACCGAGAGCCAGCTCCAGTATCTCATTAGCCCGATGCTCTATATCCAGGCTGTCCACATAATCACCTGTACGTCGATCCATGATCCTGGGATCACCGAATTCCTTAAAATATACAATTTTGCCAGCTTTCTGTTGCCGGTACTTGCGAAACTGCTTCCAGCGGGTGACCATCTCACCATTGTAATACTGCGAATACTCAACGGCAGGCTCAAGTGGCCGCGTTTTGCTAACCGTTGGCGTATCTCGAATGAACTCCACCTGGAACACAGCGCCGTTGGCATCCCGCACTGCTTCCAGGTACCCGACGCCGTATATTTCCCGCGACTCCACACATTCTTCGAAGATGACCTTCGGATCCTTATCTAAGCTAAGCAGGTCTAGGACCTTCTGCACCCGGGTCCATTCCTCTTTCATCGGCTCTGTTTCTTTTATGTCGTCCCGATAGGTTAACTCCAGACCAAAGCCGGCCACGTTTTCCTTCATTGCGTGGACACACTGGGGCAGAATGGTGGAATGTCGCACCATTTCTTTAAGACCGGCCAGATTGTAGCTCGGCTCCAGCCACTCTGATCCCAGCTGATCACTCTCAGATATCTGGGTGGTTGATTCGGCCTTTTTAATCGGAAGTTTGGGGCTTGGGCTCTGATCCTTAACAACCCGAACAGTTACCGTCCGGCCGCTTTTATTTTCCACTGCGCTTGCCTCCTTTTGTCCTGACGGGCAGGCATAATAAAAGCACACAATCCGCCTCATCCGGAGATGGGAGTTTGCGTGCTTTCATATCTTTTTTACTCTCAACAATCATCTTGCCGCGGTCATTGAGATAATACTTGCGGGCGGAGAGCTGGGCGATAAGGTCATCATCGTCGGGCAGGATCAGCTCTACTGCCTTTTTGCTGCCATCGTCATTTTCAGGTGCCAGCAGGTCCTTGACCACATGCATCATGTAAGTTGTTGTATCGTAGTAATAGCGATGCCTGATCGGCTGTCCGAAAATAACCGGGACAATATCCATCCACCAATAGAGGTCTGGATTGTTTTTCTTTAGCTCCCGGAGTTTATCCACAACACCGCCACCTAGGCCGCCGTCGTCTACCTTGATGGGAATGCTTTCTTCCCATTTGTAGTCATCAATCAGTTTCAGCCCTAGCACGGCGATCTGCTTCGCTGTTGTCATCAGGTCCTGGCCATTAATCTTTTTGTGGAACTTCACCACTTCGTTAACTTTGTATCCGATTACAGTCTTGTCATCTCCGTATCTGGCAACGTCGCAGCCAATATCGATTGTCTCGGCAACAATGCGCCGGACCTCCTCGCCACCGACATTCACAATGACTGGCCGGGGGTCGCTGTGGATACTGTTCTCTAGGAGATGGAGGGGAATAAGGACATCGTCCTCCACTTTAGGAAATTCCCCGAATACCCGAACACGCACCACATTGCTGTCTTTACCGTACTTGGTAATCATTTCTTCGATTTTTTTCCGGTTGGTACGCTTTACGTCATAAGCAGATATAGTATGGCAACTGTATAGCGCGCGGTGCTTTGTCTGGCTTGCGTGCAAATACCCGCTGTTTTTTGTTGGGTTACCGCAGATCAGGAGCTTGTTGTTCGCTCCCGTAAGCGTACCGTCGATAGCCTCCATGATGGGATCAGCGACGCCACTGGCCTCATCCACGATAAAAAGCATATTGTCTTCATGGAAGCCTTGCATATTTTCTGGTTTTGTTGATGTCCTGGCAACGCCAAACCATCTCTTCTCAAAGCCGGTCACATATACATAGGTTGCCGTTCTCTTGAGGATGGAGGGCAAGATGGGGCTCCTCTCCATCCATTTGGCTATCTCAGACCACAGCACGTCGTTCAGCTGCTGTCTGGTTGGTGCCGTGGCTACTACCCTGGCATAAGGGAAACAGGTTAAAAACCAAAGAGCTGAAATTGCTTCCATGGCCGTTTTGCCCACACCCTGGGCTGCCTTAACGGAAACTTTATCCTTATGAACCAGGGACATAAGTACTTCGGCCTGCTTATCATCAGCGTGGAAGTCACAAACCTCCCGGCCGTACAGGACCGGGTTCACTTGGTAGAGGGGTATGGATTCGGCAAAGAAGGATTGATAGTTTAGGTTACCCATCGCCGTTTTCCTCCCTGGACTGCAGCACACTGGCCACCCAAGCCCGGCCGATGTCGGTGCTCTCTTCTGTTTGCTCCTTGGTCTCTGATGATTGTTGAGTGGTAGCATCGGCCCCGCGGGCGATCCGCTCATATTTCATGCCAAGCTCAATCAATCGGGCCAGATCCCCAGCTTTCACTTTATCCAAATCCAAGCGGTTAAGAGCATTAAGCATTTTGCCCTGGATGTTCACACTGATTTTTGCTTGTCGCTCGTTCATTTCTTTGATTGCTTTCCTCTGTGCAGCCTGTGCCAGCCGGTCTTGTTCAACGTCCCAGGCCGTGACTCGTTTTACCCATTCGTGAGTGCTGCACCAGTCCCCGATAAGCGTCCTGCTTTTGTCTAAGGCCTGAGCAACCTTCCGGACGCTCCTCTCGGCACCCATGTCGCGGTAAGCAACAAAGGCCTCAAATGCCTTTGCTGTCTCGTTTTCCCTCCGCTCCCACGCTTCGAGGTGCGCCTTCTTTTTGGTCTTGGCCATGCTCCGGTCCCCCTTTAGGTCGCACCTCCTTAAGCGATCGGGCAGGGCAGCTCTTTCCCATTTCGAATCAAGACAATATT
>CALCSA010000108.1 GCA_937894185.1 uncultured Clostridia bacterium
TGCATGTGCATCTGGGGGTCGATTTGCACATCCAGCCGCCTGATCGCAGGGGGATGCAGAGCCGCAGGAGCCTCCGGTTGAGGAGGGTGGTTGATTCCCAGCTCCTTGAGGTAACGCTCCCGCTCCCGCTCAAACTTTTCGGCCAGGGTATCCTTAAACAGCTCAGTGCGGACCTGTTCTTCCTCCTCCACCTGCTGGCGGAACTCCTGCAAAAAGCTGGCGGTTTCCCGCTGAGCATGCAAATCCTCCTCGGGCAGAGACTGTTGCGGAGCCAACGGCTTTTCCGCTAGGAAGCTCGGCCTCCCCTTGGGAGCAGATGCCCTGCGGGATTCCTCGCCTTTTCGCTCAAAGGCCTGACTAAAGGCTTCATCAAACCGGTTGGACAGCTGCTGGAACACATCCTCGGCTTTTTGTCCCTCTGGTGGCTGCTCCACTTTGGAAGGCTCTTGCTGCGCAGGGGACACGGCCTTGGACGGTTGAGCCTTCAGGTTGGCGGGAGGGCCTTCTCCCAGATGGGGGAAGATAAAGGGCTGTGGTTGTGTTTCAGGCTGTGGCTTGGGCTGTAGCTGTGGCTGTGGTTGTATTTCAGGCTGCGGCTGTAGCTGTGGCTGAGGTTGGGGCTGTGGCTGTGACTTAGGCTGTGGTTGTGGTTGAGGCTTGGGCTGAGGTGTCGGCGGGGCATAGGGGAGAGCTTCTTTCTCCTCCTTTTCCCCGGCAGGGCTCAGAGGGTTGACTCTGCGCATTTTGGGCAGGGCGGTGATTAACTGCTCCGTGGTGGGGATGCTTCCCTTTTCGGGAGGTGTCTCCGCCGGAGCCGGTGTCTGAAGGTCCGACTTGGGCGGAAGCTTGTATTTTTCAAAATCCAGAGGGCGGGGGTCTTTATCCTGCGCCTCCTGCTGGGGACGGCGGGAGCGTTTTCCGCTGGAAGTCCGCTTCTTTTGCCGGGGAGCAGGCTGCCCGGGGGAATCTTGCAGCAAGCTCTCAATCAGCGAGCCACCGGATTCCTGCTCCTGCTCGCGGTCAGGGGACGAAGCCGGTTCCTGAGACGCCACCGGCAGGGGCGGCGTTTTTGCAGCTCCCCTGCCAATGCTGCTGAATATTTCATCTGTCTCTTTCAGACGGGGTTTTTCCGCCATTGCGAACCTCCTCAAAACAAGGTAAAAACAAAAGACAAGAAGCCCCTGTTATGTTCCGGGGGGCCTATATTCATTCAAAGAACCTGCCGGGTACAGGCAAGCTCTTTTTGCAGGGCTTGGAGCAAAGGGTAGCGGCAACTGCGCCGGCCAGCCTTTGGGCCCCTGAATACAGGCTCTATGCCCCGGTCGTCTACATAAACTGCGGCATCCTGCCTAACATTCATCAAATTCAGTCGTGATTGGGATGTGCCTTGACCATTTGCACTGCTTTAATCAGCGCAGAGGCCACCTTGACCTCACAGGTCTTGCGCAGCTGCTTGACACTGGCCTCCAGCTGCTCCGGACGAGTCACCATATAGGCGGGGGACAGCTCGTTAAGAGCATAAGCCATCACGTCTTTTTTACAGCGCTCACACTCGCAGCACCGCAGCGTACTCATGGTGCGCCCCAGCTTATCCATAACGATATCCTCTATGAAATTGCGCAGCACATACTGCTGGATGCAGGTTTCCGGGGGGGGTTCTTCCTCCCGGGGAGAAGCCTGCTCCACCTTAGCTTGAGGTGGCATAGTCATAATCGAAGGCATGATCTTAGAATACATTTGATCTTTATCAAAATCTTTTTTTACTTTTTTGGCCACTCCTACACCCCCTCGGCCAAAAGCTCTTGGATAAAGGTGGCATAATCCCGTACCGCGGGATTGCGGGGCGCGTATTCAAACATACTCACCTGATTGGTTTGGGATTCGGGAATGGAGATGGAGTTGCGAATGGTAGTCTTGTATAGGCGTGTGCCTACCTGCTCCGCCACCATCTCGGCCGTTTCCCGGATGCGTTTGCCCAACACGGTTCTTCCGTCATATTTGGATAGCAATATTCCCCCAATGACAAGATCGGGGTTACAGGCCTGGCGCAACCGCAAAATAGTGTCGGAAAGCTGTGCGATTCCCTGTAGGCTGAAAATATCCGCCAGCATGGGGATGACGACGTAGTCGGAGGCGGCAAAGGCATTCACCGTGAGGATATTGAGGGCGGGGGGCGTGTCGATGACGATGTAATCGTACTTATCCCGCAAAGATTCCAGCCCGGTTCGCAGCAGATATTCCCGCCCCGAGCGGGTGAACTCTAAATCCACGCCGGACAGAAGGATGTTGGAGGAGATCAGATCCACGCAGCTGGTTCGCTGTACGGAAAAACGCGGATGAACATCCCCTTTGAGCAAATCGTATACCGTGGGGCCGTCCTCGGTATCTCCGCCCAGCCCAAAGCTGAGGTTGGCCTGAGGGTCCATATCAACCGCCAGCGCTTTAAAGCCTTTGCGCATCAATCCGGTGGCCAAAGCAAGGGAGGTGGTGGTTTTGCCCACCCCGCCCTTCTGATTGGTCACCGAAATCACTCTCGCCATTCATCCACATCCTTTACTCTGCCTGAATCGTCTTGCCACGAAGTCAATCCGAAAGGTACGTATAGCAACACTTACAGATTGGACATATAATCCATTCTCATTATAGAGCTTTCCACCTGCTTTGTAAAGTTTTAAGGGGCGCATTTTGTAGCATTGTGGAACAAAGCGAATTTTATGTCGGAATCTTGTGCCACCATGTTGTAACTTCCGCTTAGCTATAGTATAATATCATAAGACTGTCTGCTACTGGGAGCGCCTGAGGAAAGCCCCTCCTGGAGGGGGAAGGGGGATTTATATGAATGCTAGATATGAAGACTTGAGCGCGTTTCACATGGATGTATTGCGGGAGATTGGAAATATTGGCGCCGGCAACGCAGCCACCGCTCTTTCGGTGATGCTGGGCCAGCCCATTGATATGACGTTGCCCAAAGTAAATCTACTGGAGTTTAACGATGTTGCCGATGCCGTAGGCGGACCCGAAGCTCTCACCTACGGCGTTTTGCTGAATCTGCACGGCGATATTGACGGTATGATTATGTTTTTGCTCAATCGGGACTTTGCCCACCTGATTCTCAACATTTTGATGGGGGGAGCCTACGAAAGCTTTGACGAAATGGATGAGCTGGCTCTTTCCGCCATTCAGGAAGTGGGCAACATTCTGGCGGCAGCCTATGTCAAATCCATCGCAGAGCTGACCGGGCTGTTTATCAATGTCTCGGTGCCTCAGGTAAGCATCGATATGGCGGGGGCACTTTTGTCGGTGCCCATCATCAAATTTGGCACCGTGGGCGACAAGGTTTTGTTTATTGAGGAGAACTTCCAATCTCCCACCCAAAGCGTAATGAGTCATATGATTTTATTTGCCGAGATGAAATCCCTCAATCTCATGTTGTCCAAATTGGGGCTAGCGTGATATGGGGGCCGTAATTGTAGGTATTTCCGATTTAAAACTTGCCAAGCCTCCGGATACTTTGGTTACATACGCTTTGGGCTCCTGCGTGGGCATCTGCATGTTGGACCCCATGACGCGGGTAGGGGGATTGGCCCACATCATGCTTCCCACCATTAAGGTGTCTCCCGGGGATACAAATACCATGAAGTTTGCCGACACCGCCATTCCCGATTTGGTGAGGCGAATGGAAATGCAGGGGGCCTTTCGCGGCCATTTGACCGCTAAAATCGCCGGAGGAGCTCAGATGTTCGGCTCTGCCTCCCCTGCTTCTTCCAACGGCGCCAACGACATTTGGCAGATCGGCCAGCGCAATGTGGCCGCTGTCATTGCCATCCTTCAGGCCATGAACATTCCCATTGTGGCCAAGGATGTGCTGCAGAACTACGGGCGCACCGTGCTTTTTGATCCCGCCACCGGCATTATGACGGTAAAGTCGCTGAACAAAACCATCCAAGAGCTATAGCGAGCATGTATTCCGGTGAAAACGGGAACCCCGTAATTGGAAACACAAAACCCTCTGTCGCAGCAACATGCCGACAGAGGGTTTCTTGTTCTGTTGATGTTCCAAAGCCCGGACAGCCGTTACAGGCTGGAGATTCTGATATCTCCGTCGATAATGCCGATGCGGCTGTTCACAAAGCTGTCCTGAACGTTGTAAATAAGAGGGCCAAAGGTAATGCGAACCCCGGCATGAACCCTGCCCTTGCACTCGATATAGGAGTTGAGGCTGCTTTCCTGCAGCTGGCGGCTCTTGATATCCTCCAGAGCTGCCACCACATTTTTGCGGTCACTGTTCAGGGCGATGTATCGTTCTTTGATCTCTTGGATGACGGAGGCGTGCTCCTGAGTCAGGCGATTTTGTTTGCGCAGGCTGTCCAGCCGGTTGAGGTTTTGCACCAGCTTGACAATTTCTCCATCGATGGTTTGGATGTTAGCGGAAAGCTGCTCTACCTGCCGCTTTGCCACCATGCCGGTGGTGGCCATATTGATCTCGGTAGCGGTGTGAGCCTCGGTGCCCAGTGTTTTGGCAATCAGCCGTCCTGCCAGATAAGACCTGCCGCCAATCAAGGTGGCCCGCTTGCCCCCCAGCTCCACGCTGCCGTCGCATTCCAGATGGGAATACATGATGGTATCGGCGTAGACATCCCCTTCTGTCTTGATGGTGCAGTTCTGTAGGTACTTGGCCTTGACACTGCCCACGGCGTTAATGACACCCCGGTTCATGCCGTTCATTCCCTGAGCCAGCGAGACATTTCCGGCGGCAATCAGGGTAGCTCCTTCCACATTGCCCCGGATGATCAGGTTGACACCTGAAACGGTAAAGCCGGAAAACACATCCCCGCCGACGTAGACATCCCCTACAAAGTAGATGTCGCCGGTGGAATTGTCGACGTTTCCTTTAATTTTCAGCACTTCCTGCACGGTTACCACATTCTTGTGAACCACCGCGTTGCCGGACACTGCCGCCAATAACTGCAGGCCGTCTTCCGAAATCTCGGTGCCCAATCCCTGAGGAGAGGGGGCTTCTCGGCCGTAAATACCCTCCAGCACCTGCCCCAGCACATCCATCCCGTCCTCCCCCTTTTCGGGGGGGATGATGTCGCAAAGGGGTTGTCCCTTTTCCACATTGTGAACATAGCCAAGATCCTTGTAGTCGGCGGTGCCGTCCTCCCGAATGGCCGGGCGCAGGTCCCGCTCTGTCGAGACGAGAAAGCGCAGGGAACCGTCCTGTCCCACCGTGGGCTTTTTCCCCTGTGCCACCACCAGCTGCTTGTTAAAAATAGGGTCCTGGGTTAAGCTTTGCAGAAACTCCTCATTGATTCCATAGAGGACGCCTTTTTCTGTAAGGGCTGCCTGAAGGTCACCCAGCAAAGGGGGGGCAGTGTTTGGATTGGTGCGCTGAAGCATCAGCTCACACTGGTGGGCATCCCGAATCACATTCACCCGAATGTCCGGCCTGACAGGAAGATCCATCGGTTTCTGTCCTCCGGTTGCCCCTTGCATCTTATCTCCAAACATGCTGCACCTCCGTATCTTTATCCAACAGGGAGCGCGACCCTGCTACTCTTCCCGCCTCTTTTGCTCTTTCGTTAACAGAAACTACCGCAGGTTGTTGATGGTCTGCTCCACCTCATCGGCGACCTGAACCATCCGGGAATTAAAGCTAAAGGCTCTGGAAGCCTCAATCATCTTGACCATTTCGACAGCCACTTCCACCGCCGAACCTTCCAGATAGCCTGCCATAATCTGGGGTTCTTCCACCATCACGGCCTCCCCCGAAACATCGGTGACCATAAAGCGGTTGTCCCCCACACTGTTCAGTCCGTAGGGGTTGTTAAAGGCAAAGACCCCGATGGAATCCCGGTCCACCTCGAACTGGCCCTCGTCATCCATCTCAACGGGGATGTCCTCCCAATCGGCGTTAAGAATCCGATCCCCGTTTCCGGCGGCCAGATAGTATTCATCATCATCCCCCAGAGAGAGGATG
>CALCSA010000109.1 GCA_937894185.1 uncultured Clostridia bacterium
CAAATACAGGGACCTTGCGGGCATCCCCTCTGCCACGGGACGCAAAAAGTTTTAACCCACAGGGGATAGGAGCGCTTTGAAAGCGCCGCCGCCCCTGTGAGATACCGCGGCAAAGACTCTTGGTGCCGGTGTTCAAAGGGGCTGGATCAATAACAGATCGCAAGGATATGGATCTTGAGGTTGGCCTGTCTCATATGAGAAAAAGCAAGCTGCTTTATCTGCGCCTGCTGGAAATGCTCGCCGACCGTTGGGGGGGCAGAAGTGGGAGACGCCGATGCCGCAGCATTCGGGCATGCCATTCAGGGAATAAGCGATAATCTGGCCTTAACGACCATGTTTTAAGCTCACCTTCCGGCTGACGGTTCTGTACCGCCAGAACAGCATCGATCCCGCTTTGTTGAAGGAATACCGGCAGGCATTGGAAGAAACCCTGCATCAAATTCAAGGGCTGATCCCTTTTCTTCAGCCTAAAGCTGATTTCGGCCCCCCTTTGGGGGCTTTTTTGTTGCGATTTCCCCATCCGCGGGAGACAATACCCCACCCTGTGACGCCATAGGCATTTTTTATGTTCATTCTCCATCTTATAGTGGAGCACACGGCCCTTCTTCCGCTCTTTCCCCGGTGCTGTCTTTGCATTTTTCCTCCCCCTTGTGAATAGGTATAGAGTGAGACATGCTCTAATGAGGGAAGGAGTTTTTAACGTGGCTGACAGAAGAGATTACCGCTCCCGCTCCCGGAGCCGCCGCCCCGACACAGAGGTAGACGCCGTTGCCGTGGCCCTGACCGTGCAGATTGTTGTCTGCCTGATTCTGCTGCTTGCCGTGGGAATTGCCAAACGGGTCAACGAGGAGGAATACGGCCGGTTCCAGCAGGAGTTTATCCATCTGGTGGGGAACGATGCCAGCACAGAGCAGCTGGCCGCCTACTTTCAGGAGCTGGGGGACCTTGGCCAGAGCTTCTTCACCTCGGTGGAAAACCTGCTGCGCAGGATGTTTGGGGGCGGCGAAGGAGCCGGACAGACACCTCCCGCCAGCTCTTCCGCCGATCAGGAGAGCTTTGGCTACAGCTATCTGGAACCTCAGGAGTTGGCCACCGGACGGGTTCCCTTTGCCATGGGCGGCAACCTCACCCGGCAGATGGAAGCCCCTGCCGGAAACACCCTGGCCCCTGTCTATCTTGCCGGAAAGATTCGTCCTCCACTGGTGGGAGAGGTGACCTCTCCCTTTGCCTACCGCCTGCATCCTATGAACGGCAAAGTGGATTTTCACAACGGCGTCGATGTGGCGGCTCCAGAGGGCCGGGGGATTCTGGCCGCTCTAGCCGGTGAGGTGGTGGAAACCGGCTACTCCGATACCTACGGGAACTACATCATTCTGCAGCACGCCACCAACCTTAAAACCTTTTACGCTCACTGTTCCCAGATCATCGCCAAGGAGGGAATGGCAGTCCGGCAGGGGGAAAGAATCGCGCTGGTGGGACAGACCGGGGCGGCCACCGGACCTCACCTCCACTTCTCGGTGATTGTGGAGGAGCAGTTTGCCGACCCTTACTGGATTTTAAGTGAGTATCTGGAGTTGGTGGAGTGAACTTGACGCTGCGTCTGGG
>CALCSA010000110.1 GCA_937894185.1 uncultured Clostridia bacterium
GATGGACTTTCTCAGCGAATGGATTACAGAATTTTTAAAGGAGCTGCTGGTGGGCGGCATCATGAGCAACCTTGGTGGGCTTTTCGACAAGGTGAACAATCAGGTCGGAGAGATCGCCGAACAGGTGGGAACCACCCCGGAGGCATTTCACCCCGGGGTGTTCTCCCTTATCCGAAATCTGTCTGAAACGGTGGTGCTTCCCATCGCCGGGCTAATTCTCACCTTTATCGCCACCTATGAGCTGATCCAGCTCATCATGGAAAAGAACAATATGCATGAGGTATCCACTTGGATCTTTTTTAAGTGGATATTCAAAACGGCTATTGCCGTGATGATCCTGTCCAACACCTTTAACGCGGTGATGGCGGTGTTTGATGTGGCTCAAAGCGTTGTAAACAGCGCCGGGGGCTTGATTGGTGGTGGCACAGCCATTGATCCCGGCAGGCTCGTAGACTTTGAAGCCGAACTGATGGCAATGGAGGTGGGGCCGCTCATTGGCCTGTGGCTCCAGTCCTTTTTGATTCAGGTCATTGTATGGGCCATCAACATTGTGGTGTTCGTCATCATCTACGGCAGAATGATTGAAATATTTATGCTCACCAGCTTGGCCCCCATCCCCTTTGCCACCCTGAGCAGCCGGGAGTTTGGGAGCATGGGGCAGAACTACTTCAAATCCCTGTGCGCTGTGGGCTTTCAGGGCTTTCTCATTATGGTATGCGTGGGGATTTACGCAGTACTGGTGCAGAGCATCGGCACCGGAGGCGACCCCATAGGTGCCATCTGGCAGTCCATCGGGTATACGGTGCTCTTATGTTTTACCCTGTTTAAGACGGGAAGCCTTGCAAAAGCGGTCTTTGGCGCACACTGACCACCTCTGGACATTTTGTCCAGAGGTCATTTTATGGAAAGGATGCTTCTATTATGGCTACAACAAAAACAACGGCCGAGGTTACCATCCCGGCCAATACAGAACAGCAAACGGAACCCATCTCCTTGGAGGTTACGGTGCGGCCCATTGAACCAAGGGGAAAGCTCATCGGCTTTGCCACCGTAAACTTTGGCGGGATGGTCACCGTCCCCGACTTCAAGGTGTTCAACGGCGAAAAGGGCCTGTTTGTTGCCAATCCCAGCGTGCGGGACGAGTCCACCCGTTCCGGCTTCCGGGATACGGCGCGGGTAATGGGCGATGATATGAAAAACAGGCTCAATGTGGCGGTGCGAGATGCCTATGTCGCGGAGGTGGAGAAGCTGCAGGCCCGCGCCGCCGCTGTGCAGCTTGCACCTGAAAAG
>CALCSA010000111.1 GCA_937894185.1 uncultured Clostridia bacterium
GGTGGCTCTGCATCAAGACTCCAAGGTTTCGGGCCACTTCCCGGGGCTTGAGGGCGGCAAGGTCCCGGCCTTTAAAGGACATCCGCCCGGTATAGTGTATGCTTTGGGAGATAGCCCCCACCACGGTGCTTTTTCCGGCGCCGTTGGGCCCCACCACCATCAGCCAGTTCCCCTCCTCCAGCGAAAAGCTCAAATCGTCTACAATGGTGAGGGGACCGTAGCGGACGGTGAGATGTTCTATCTGCAGGATCTGTCCCCCGCCTTTCTGTTGGAGTAGAAAATATAGACAAACATCACCGAGCCCACCATGGAGGTA
This sequence comes from uncultured Clostridia bacterium, assembly GCA_937894185.1. Taxonomy (GTDB): domain Bacteria; phylum Bacillota; class Clostridia; order Oscillospirales; family Ruminococcaceae; genus WRAV01. The sequence goes on from CALCSA010000111.1 coordinate 317, forward strand.
ACCACTCCAATGGGAAGCTCCCGGGGGGAGAGAAGTACCCGGCTGATTAAATCCGCCAGCATGAGAAAGCCCGCCCCCAGAAACATAGAACCGGGCAGCAGTTTTTTGTGGTTGGGGCCGGTCAGCATCCGGGTGATGTGGGGAATCACCAGCCCCACAAAGGCAATGGTTCCCCCAATGGAAACACAGACGCCAATGAGGATGGAAACCACAATTAAAACCCGCAGCTTGACCCGGCGGACATCTACGCCGATGTGGCGGGCGTTTTCTTCCCCCACGGCAAAGGCGTTGAGCTCCCGGGCGTGGAGCAGCAGTACGGTTCCGCACAATCCCAGAGCCACCAAAAGGGTCAACGCCCCCCGGTAGGTACTTCCCGACAGGGAGCCCATGGTCCAAAAAGTAATGGCCTGCAACTTTTCCCCCGCAAAGGTGATGAGCAGGTTGATAAGGCTGCTGCAAAACATGGAGAAAATCACTCCCACCAAAATGATGGTGTTGGTGGAAAGGGAATAGTCCAGCCGGTAGGAGAGGGAAAGGATGAACAGCAGGGAGAAGAAGGAAAACAGAATGGCAAAGAGCATGGTTCCCCCACCTGGCAGGCCGGGGATGCGGATGCCCAGTGTGATGGCCAGCACCGCCCCCAGTGACGCTCCCGAGGAGACCCCCAGTGTAGCCCCATCGGCCAGAGGGTTGCGCAGCAGTCCCTGCATGGCCGCGCCGCACAGGGAAAGGGAGGCTCCCACCAAGGCGGTGGACATCACCCGGGGCAGGCGGACATGGAGGAGGATGGCGTCGTAAAACTCTCCGGCGGAGCGCCCGGTCAGGACTTGCAGGGTCTCCCCCAAGGGGACCGAAACGCTCCCGGCGC
>CALCSA010000112.1 GCA_937894185.1 uncultured Clostridia bacterium
AGCTTGTCGGGGATTTTTGCCTTGACCTCATAGCGCTGGGAATTGTAGGGCCCCAAGCGGTATTTTTTCCCCGTCACCTGCTCCACTGCCGCCCGCAGGCTTTCCTTGGCGTAGCTGTCGCCCCGGACCATCTTGGCAAACATGCTGTCGGCCCCGGCGTCCACCAACAGCAAATCTCCGCCCACGTAGGCGCTGGAATCCACCAGTGTGCCGAAAAGGGCCCGGTTTTTCTGATTGAGCACATCCAGCACCTGAGACCATTCCGGAAAAGGCTCGGTGGGAACCTTTTCGATTTTATCCGGGGGCGGATCCATGGAAGGCTGCGGTTGCGCCTCCTTTTGTTCCCCGGCAGACGATCCTGCCATAGGTCCCTGAGATACCTGCCGCTCCAAGGCGTTAATTCTCTTGAGCAGCTCGGCGGGAATCAACGCCGCTGCCGGAGCGGGTGCCGCCGACTGCACAGGTTGACTTCCGCCCTGATGCTCCAGCTTTTCGATGCGGGCAAGGAGTCCGGCAGTTCCCGCACGCAGACGGGGATCAGCCATCCTCACCAAGGCGGCTTCCAGCTCGGTGCGGCGCTGGGCTCCCCGGCCCATCCGGGCCAAGGTATCCTGAAGCACCGTCAGGCAACCCATGATTCCCTCCATCCCCATCTGCCGGGCCAGAGCGCGAAAGCCCTCCAGCTCATCGGGCAGGCAGGAAATCAGCTCACCCGGTTCCTGAACGGCTCCTGCCACCATCACATCCCGGTAAAAACCGATGAGTTGTTCGCAGAGCCGCAGGTAATCCACCGAGCGCTCCCAAAGGCTTTGGGCCACTTGCAGCACCTCGCCCCCATTGCCGGAGGCAACGGCCTGCGCCAGATCAAAGAGATGCTCCCGGCCCACCAGACCGATGCGCTGGGTGACCACTTCCTTGGTGATCTCCCCCCCTTGGGCAATGACCAAATCCAGCAGGGAAAGGGCATCCCGCATACTGCCGTCGGCCAGTTTGGCCACCAAAAGAGCGGCATCCTCCATCAGATGGATGTCTTCTTCCTTTGCAATGTAGGTAAGCCTTGCGGCAATGGTGGCGCTGTCGATGCGGGAAAAATCAAATCGCTGACAGCGGGAAAGGATGGTGGCGGGCACCTTGTGGAGTTCCGTGGTCGCTAAAATAAAGATGACATGTTCGGGGGGCTCCTC
>CALCSA010000113.1 GCA_937894185.1 uncultured Clostridia bacterium
CAGCGTTCATCAGGGGCTGGATATGATCCGCAAGATGGGCACTTTTGTGGAGTTCTCGGTGTTTAAAGACCCTGTCACCGTGGACTGGTCCATCATTGGCGACCGCAAGGAGCTGGATATTTACGGTTCCCACCTGAGCCCCTACTGCTACCCTTCCGTCATCAAGTGGATTTTGGACGGCACCATGCCCACTGCCGGAGTCGTCACCCACAAATTCTCTCTGGATGAGTGGGAAAAAGCCTTTGAAATGGCAGCCACGGGCGCGGACAACGCCCTCAAAGTTGCCATCATTCCGTAAGAGGGACCAATTGAGAAAGGGGACTTTGTGATGCAGCGTATTCTGAACCATCCCGACCAAGTTGTGGATGAAATGCTCAAGGGTTTTGTTAAAACCCACAGCGATATCGTAGCTACTACCGACAACCCCCGGGTGATTAAGGGAGCCAACCTCCCTGCCGATCAGGTGGGGATTGTCACCGGAGGCGGTAGCGGACACAAGCCTGCCTTTGTGGGCTATGTGGGCGAAAACCTCTGCGACGCCGTGGCAGTGGGCGAAATCTTCTCCTCCCCCACAGCGGTGGCCTTTCTGGACGCCTTCCGGGCCGCCAACCGGGGCAAGGGAGTGGCCTGCCTGTACGGCAACTACTCCGGGGACAATATGAACGTCAAAATGGCGGTGAAGATGGCCAAGAAGGAGGGCATCGAGGTCAAGACCGTGGTGGCCAATGATGATGTACCCTCCGCCCCCAGGGACCAACTGGACAAACGCCGGGGGGTGGCCGGGGAAGTTCTGATGTGGAAGGCAGGCGGCGCCAAGGCCGCCACCGGTGCCGGTCTGGACGAGGTAATTGCCGCGGCCCAAAAGGCCATCGACAACACCCGCAGCGTGGGCATCGGCCTCACCCCCTGCACCCTGCCTGCCGTGGGGCATCCCAACTTCCCCATTGAAGATGGTACCATGGAAGTGGGCATCGGTCACCATGGCGAGCCGGGAATCGAGGTCTGCCCTCTGGAGACGGCCGCTCAGATGGCAAAGCGGATGGTAGATGTGGTGGTTCCCGATCTTCCCTTTGCATCCGGCGACGAGGTGGTGGTTCTCCTCTCCGGCCTTGGGGCCACTCCGGTGATGGAACTGTATGTGCTGTACGATGAGGTGGATCGGCTTTTAGCGGAAAAGGGCATTAGCATTCACCGCAGCTATGTGGGGGATTACTTCACCTCTTTGGAGATGATGGGCGCCACCCTGACGGTGATGAAGCTGGATGATGAGCTCAGGGAACTGGTGGATCTGCCCTGTTACAGCATGGGCCTGAAACAAAAATAGGAGGCTGCGACATGAAGGGGTTTCGTAACGCAGAGGGTAAGCTGGTTCTGCTGGCCATGGTCAAGGCGATTCAGGACAACAAGGCTTATCTTGGCGAGGTAGACGGCCTTATTGGCGACGGCGACCACGGTATGAATATGAACAAGGGGTTCACCATGTTCGGCCAGCGAATTGCAGACCGCGCTGTCTCCTTTACCCAAGGGCTTGATGAGCTGGGCACGCTGCTTTTTACCGAAATTGGCGGGTCCATGGGGCCCATTTATGGCACCGTCTTTACCGATATGGCCGAGGCGGGAGAGGACAGCGACCTCATCACCTTGGAGATTCTGGCCTCCATGCTGGCGGCGGGTCTTAACGGGCTCTGCGAAATCGTAGATGCCCGGGTGGGGGATAAAACTCTGGTGGATACTCTCTCCCCCGCCAAAGACGCTCTGGCCCGGGCTGCGGTGGAGGGCAAAAGCCTGCCCGCCGCCCTGGAGGAGATGAAGGCCGCCGCCGCGACCGGGCGGGATTCCACCAAGGATCTGGTGGCCAAGTTTGGCCGATCCAGCCGCTTGGGCGAGCGGTCCCGTGGTGTGCTGGATGCGGGAGCTACCTCCTGCTGCATTATCCTCACTGCTATGGCAGACGGGATTCTGGCGTTGAAAGGAGCGTAAACCGTGGTAAAAACCATTGTGATCGGCTGCGACAACGCGGCTGTCCCCATGAAGGAGATGCTGGCGGACTTTCTCATATCCAAAGGAGTTTCCGTAGAAAACATGGGGTGCGACAGCCCCAACGACCCCACCAACTATCCCACCGTTGCCAAGCGGGTGTGCGAGCAAATCATGGAAAGCGGATACAAAAAACGTGGGATTCTGGTGTGCGGCACCGGAATCGGCATGGCCATCACCGCCAACAAGTTCAAGGGGATTCGGGCCGCTGTCTGCCACGATAACTTTTCTGCCGAGCGTTCGGTACTCAGCAACAACGGCAACGTTCTGTGTATGGGAGAGCGGGTGATTGGCCACGAGCTGGCCAAGAAAATTGTAGGCGAGTGGATTACATTGGAATTCCGGGACGGTTCCTCTACCCCCAAGGTGGAGGAGATCATCCGCATTGAGGCAGACAATCTGCGATAAAGCTGTTCAGGCAATAAGAAAACTCCCAGCTTCAGGAAGTCCGGGAGTTTTCTTTGGGTAAAAATGTTATGGGAGAGAAAATCTCTTAGAGTTAGGAGCATTCTAAACACACCAATTTTAATGGATGTCAGGCGGCATAGGACAACAAGGCAGCCCCCTCGTGTTGTCTTGTTTGCAGTGACCGCGCAGAAGGGCAAAGGCTCTCGGTTCTTTAATATTCCTCCACCGAAACAGTGCCGTTACAGGTGCGGAACAGTCCTACCACATCGGAATGGTGTGTTTTTTTCTTGAGCTGAATTTTAAACAGTCCGGACACCCCTTTATCCGTATTCATCTGCTGAAAATCATCGATGATGATGTCCTGAGTCTTGCAAAACTGTAGGAATTCCCCTATGTTTTCCACCGATGCAAACACGACATGGATTCGCATATAGCCGGAAAAAGAGACCAGCCGGTCCTGCAGGTTATCGAACAGGGAAACCACGATCATGATGGCCACACAGGTACAGATTGCCGCAAAGTAGAATCCAATGCCGATGGCAAGGCCAAGACCCGCCGCCGACCATAAAGTGGCCGCTGTTGTCAAGCCCTTGATCTGATGACCACCAGTGACCATGATGGTTCCTGCACCTAAAAAACCGATTCCGTTTACCACTTGAGCGCCAAGGCGGGCGGCATCACCCACACCGGTGTATTCAAAGACATACTGCCCGGTCATCATAATCACCGTGGCGCTCAGACACACCAGAATATGGGTGCGAAATCCCGCCGAGTGACCTTTGTAGGTGCGCTCAAAGCCAACCATCCCTCCCAAAAGAATGGCCAGAAGGATGCGCAGCACAACAGCCTGCTCGGTTACCTGCAGAAGTCCATACTGGTCAAACAATGCCATCAAAGCGAAACCCCTCCAATTTTGATGTATTTACACCCGCTGCTGCCCACCGCGGCCGGAATAGCTCCGCCCATAATGCCGGAAATAACACCCACAAGGATAAGGAGCATGGGGGTTATTCCAAGCAGCCGAAGCATGCCTTGATATAAGTTATGAAAAATATTGCCCATAAATGCAGGACACTCCTTTCCAAATCCGGGCTGCTTTAACCCAACATTCCATTCATTTTCTTCGCTCCTGCCTCAGATAAGAAGCAAAAATAAAAGCACTCACACGGTGTGATTAGAAAACACTATTGCTTAAAAAGATCGTAGGCCAGCCCATGCCGGAGACCGCGGTCGCTGATGGTCAGGCGATCCACCTGCAGGCATTCCATAATCACCTTCAGAATGCAGGCTCCGGCCAGAATCACGTCGGCCCGCTTGGGTTGCAGGCCCACAATCTGGCGGCGCTCTTCCAGCGTTTTGGAGCGATACCGGTCAATCTGCTCCTGAACATCCTCTTTGGTCAGAACGGAGCCTTGAATGACGTTGGGATCGTACGTTACCATTTGGTGCTTGACGGCGCCCATGCTGGTGACGGTTCCGCCTATTCCCACAAGCCGGGCGGGAGTTCCGGTAACGCCGTGCTGGGTAAAGACGGATTTGATCTCCGCCAAAGCGGCCGCCACTTCCTCCGCTGTGACAGGATCGTTTTGGAAGCCCTCGGTAATGCGAAGGGCTCCCAAATCCACGCTGAAGCGGCGTTCCAGCCGGGTGCCTTTGCCAAAGATGAACTCGGTGCTTCCGCCGCCGGTATCAAAGATGGCCAAATCGCCTTCTTGCAGGGGCAGCCCGGAAAGGACCGCCAGATAGGACAGGCGGGCTTCTTCTTCTCCATCGATGACGCAAAGCTCCACGCCGCTTTTCTCCTTGACCATGGCTACAAATTCCGCGCTGTTTTTGGCATTGCGCAGGGCCATGGTGCCGACACAGGCGATCTCGCCGGCCTGATTGTCCCGGGCCTTTTGGGCAAACGCCGCAATGGATGTGCTGTTGCGCTCCATGGCCTGGGCGCTGAGAACCCCGGTTTCCCGCAGGCCCTCGCCCAGACGGGCAATGTCGTTTTCATCCATAATGGTTTGGATTACGCCTTCTTGGGTCAGCTCCCCCAAAAAGAATTCGATGGAGTTGGAGCCAACGTCGATCACTGCTTTTCTGCCCATGAGCTGCCTCCTTCTTATCCCATTCCCACTGTGGACTTCATAGCGCTGATGTAGCTTATGTTCTGAAAGCCCTCCAGCCCCAGTTCGGGAACGGTATTGATCACATTTTCGGGGTCGGTGTGTTCCACACAGATGGTGCGGTTGGCAACACCGTTAAAGGTGGTTTCCGCAATTTCGACAATGGCCATGTTGACGACGTAGATGGAGCGCTCTTTGTAAATATCCACCACCGCCAGGTCGTCTCAGGTATTCACCAACTCGTCCAAAAACTCCTGATAGGTGTAGGCGCCGTGTTAAAAATTTGGAACCGCAACCTTGAAGAAATTCCGGAACAGAACCTCCAGCTTTTCCTTCAGGATAGGGAATCCTTCCTTCATGGTGGGATACCACTGCTCCAGTTTATCGTCGTTGATCTGCTGCAGGGATTTGATATCCATCAAATCGTCGCGGATTTTGTGTTCTCGTTACTGTTTTTGGAAAGGATGTACTTTTCGCTGCTCTTTTTAAGTTGCCCAGCTCGTAGGCCTTGATTTTATCTTCCGCCGCGCCGAACTCTTTTCCAAACGTGCACCATTCCCATCTTGAAATAAGCTTTTCCATGACATATCCTCCTCGCGTTTTTTACTTTGCCATATGGCGATTCAAAATGCATTCACTTGCCGCTATGTCATTGTAACAGCCTGCTTTTGGACAAAAATGAAGAACCAAGAAGAAACCCCCTTGATTCTGCCTTTGAATACGCCATAAAAAACGCAACTATAACAGATACCGTACGATGATGCAAAAACATCACTTTCGCCAGCAGGCCGTACAATATTCTGTATTTTCAAGCTGCATCATAAAAACATTTGTGAACTTTAAGGATATTATACCATTTTGGCTAAAATCTGTCAATCATCATTTGATCCGGTTTTGTTGGCCTAAAACAATTATTTTGCTTCCAATTTCTAATAAATTGTATACAGACTCCAACAGCGGAAGCCTACGCTCCGCTGTTGCGGATGGAAGGCAGAACCAGCATGGCGGCGGAAAGGCAGATGGCCAGAACACCGCAGATGAAAAAGCAATGGTTGACTCCCGCCAGCTCCGACACCGTACCCCCCATAATCAGCCCCAAGGGTGCGGCCAGCAGGGTCACGCTGTAGGATAGAGAAAGCACCCGCCCCAGATACCGGTCGGGAACTCTGCTTTGCAAGATGGCGGTGCGCAGGCCGTAGTAAAATGGAATGGTCAGGCCCATAATTCCCGACAGCACCGCAAACAGCCGGAGCCCATGGGGGGGCAACAGTCCGCTTAGCATGGCCCCGACGCCGTAGATTCCGATGGAGGCGGCAATGGCGCGAACCTTGGGAACCTTTTCTCCCAAAAATCCCAACAACAAAGCTCCCAGCAGGGTGCCGCTGGAAAACGCGATCTCCACCATGCTGGAATCGGCCACGCTTCCGCCAAAATAGGTCATGGTGATCAGTGGGTACAGGGAGCCGATGGGGAAATAGATAAAGGCATACAGGGTGCTGATAATCATAATGGACATCAGGCCCTTTTCGCTGCGCAGCACCGCCACTCCCTCCTTCATATCCCGCCAGATGTGCAGGGTGGGAGTATCGGCCCCGGCTTCGCTTCGGGGTATGGGGAGGAAGAACACAATGAGGATGGCAATGGCGGCGCCAATTACATCCAAGAAGATGATGGCGCTTAAATCCCAGACGGTGAACAGAACCGCCGCCAACGCCGGGCTGAGAATCAGCGACACCGACTCAAAGCTTTGGGTGATTCCGGCGCAGCGGGCCAGCTGGTCCCGGGGTACAATGGAGGGAACCACAGCGTTAAAGGAAGGGGTGTGAAAGGCGGCCC
>CALCSA010000114.1 GCA_937894185.1 uncultured Clostridia bacterium
ATTGCCACAGGGGATCGTCTGGTGCGGGTGGCAAACAAGCTGGCGGGCATTCCATTGGAGGACAGCGTGCGGATGCTCACCCTGACCCCGGCGCAAATTATGGGAATTGCAGACCAGCGGGGGAGTCTGGAGGCAGGCAAGATAGCGGACATCCTCCTCTTTGATGAAGAAATCCGCATATCCCGGATGTTCTGCGGCGGCAAAGAGGTAGACCTTGCAGGTTAGAAGAATTGCTTTCAGCTTGCAAAAAACAAAAGTTGCCGGGCTGTCTCCGTCTTTGGCGGGGACAGCCCTTTGCTTGCGCGGCAACAGTGCTTTCTTAAAACAATCCCGGCTCATCCAAGAAAATGTGATACAAGCAACACAGGAGCCTGAAATCATTTCAGGCTCCTGTGGCGTTTCGCCGCGGCGTTCCAATCCGGTTGGCCGGAATGGGAAGCTACTGAATCTCGGTGATGGCCCGGTCCTCCCCTCGGATCAACAGATTCCAGGCGGTGGTGTACCGCTGGCTGTCGGGCGGGGACACCTTGCAGTGGAGCCAGCTTAAAGGGTTATCCATGGTGGAATCGGTGGCTCCATAGTGTTTGCCCAGAAACCGGGTGCTTCGGCCGAAAAGAGTGGGGGTGTAGTAGGGGTGCGCCAAGTCCCGATCCACTTCCAGATGCAAATGGGCTCCGGAGCTGTAAAGTCCGGTGTTTCCATAGTAGCCCAGCTTGGTATCCTTGGTCACCCGCTGTCCCCCGCGGACCAGCAGAGATGCAAAGTGGAACATGCGGCAGATCACCTCTCCGGTGTAACCGGGGCGGCGGGCAGCATCGTACCGGATCACCAGATAGTTGCCCACCACATTGTCAAAACCCGATGCTAACACGGTTCCGTTGCCGCTGGCGTACACCAGACTCTGGCCGGTGGAGGAAACCATATCCACACCATAATGCTCAAATCCAAAGCGGGTACGATAGCTCTGAGTTTTCCAGCTGGCGGTGAGCTTTGCGTGATTGATGGGCAAAATCAGCTGCTGGCTCATGGCTTTCGCTTCTGCTTTACGCTTTGGTTGGCTCCGGTGGCGGCCCACCCGCTGATGGCTCCCACCGCCATGGCGGCGAAGATATTTTCCGCTACCGGTAACCCCGGAACGAAAAAGTATCCCACCAGCCCCAACAGTGCCCCCACCAGACCGCACAGAACCGGAATGTGTTTGTAAAAAGCTTCGGGAACAAGGGCCTTGTACAGCTCTGCGGCCAGATAGCAGAGCACCGTAATGGCCGGAATCGCAATAAACTCTTCCATATAGACTCTCCTTACTGCATGAGAGAGCCGTGCTCCCGCGCGAGATGATCGTCCAGCCGCCGGTGAGCACTGCGGGAGGTTTCCGCCGAGCGGGAAACATCCTTGCCCAAAGCGGTGATCTGAACCCTCACTTCATCGGCACGGTCCTCCAGTTTGCCAATATCGCAATCCATCCGCCGTTCTATGCGGATGATGCTCTCCTTAATATACTTGATGTCGGTGACAAGGCTTCCGGTTTCCTTTCCAGCCAGATTGCTGGCGCTGATCCGGCCGATAAAAAAGGTGGCCAAAGCCAGAGACACACTGATCAAGGTTGTTATGGCAGACAGTTCCATTACTGCCTCCTATCACAGGATATTCTTTATCCCCCGGTGCTGCCACAGACAAGCTCCGTCGGTAATCAGCAGGCGGTTTCCCACAGCAAACAGCTGGGCTCCGAAGATAGGCTCCGGCAACACAGGCCCGGGGACAGAGCGGACTTGTGGAAGATGCAGCTGCCGCAGCTGTTTTTGACCAAAGCCGGCGTAGAGCAGCTCTTTTCCCCAGAGGACAGCGCTGCCGCTCCAGCCGGGGGAGGGGAGAGTCCCCCGGCTTTCCCAGATTCCGGTGATGGGGTTACGCCGCTCTATGGGCTCCGCTGCCCCCGGGCTTTGGGTAAAGGAACCGCCTACGCAGTAAACAGCATCTTCCACCGTTTGACAGCTGTGTCCCCGGCGGGGAATGCCCAGAGGGGGATGGGGCCTCCAGCGGGAACCGGCCCGGACAAGGCCCCACACCTCATCAAGGGTTTTGCCCTCTCTCACGCCGCCCAGACAGAGGAGCTCATCCCCCAACACGGTGACACAGTGCTGCCATACCGGATGGAGCAAGGGAACCCCAAGCCGCCATCTTCTTGTGGGGATGTGGTATATCTGCACAGCATCCATGGGGCCGTCCGGGCTTCTTCCCCCGACGCAGAAAAGCTCCTCCCCCAGCAGGGTACAGCTGTGC
>CALCSA010000115.1 GCA_937894185.1 uncultured Clostridia bacterium
ATATCTGGAATGCCGTGCAGCCGGAATGCCGGGCGCTGCTTCCGGTGTTTGAGCAACTGGAGCAGGATTGCGCCGACTGTCTGGATGTGGTGCGGGTAGATGTGTACAAATCCAAAGGCATCGCCCGCCGTCTGGAAGTGTGCGAGGCCCCCTGTACCGTCATCGTCAAGGATGGCAGGGTGGAGCAGCGCATTCCCGGGTGCGACATCACCAAGGAGTGCATCCTCAAAGCCATTCGATAAACCTTTCATACAAAATCCGCCCCCTGTCTCAAGGGGGCGGGTGAGTAGAGCGGCGGCTTATGACTTTGGGTGGTAGCGATAGATGCTCACGGTAAAGTCCCGCTGACTGTTTTGGAAGCGAACCACCCGCACACCGTAAAGATTGTCGGTAAACGCATGGAGCAGCTGGCTGCGCTCCAAAATCTCATCCAACTGATCCAGATAGCCCAGGTTCCCGTAGATGCCGTTCCAGACCGGGCGCATCCCGTACAGGAAGGACAGCTCATCGGAGATAATAAGGTATTCCACCTCGTTTTCTTCCAGATACTCCTCCAGGGTCATCCCCTCCTCCCTCAGGTAGGAGAGGTTGCGGTAATCCAGCAGAGCACCGTCCGCAAAGTAGTATTCGCTGTTGAGGTTGCCCAGAGTCTTGCCATCGGTGGGAACCACCTTGGCGATCTCCCCCAGATAGCGGGCATAGCTCCCCCGCTGCTCTTTCAAAATCGGATAGAGCTGCATCCCTGTAGAGCAGGCCACCGTCAGAAGGATGGCTGCCATCCCCAGAGCCGGAAGCCTCCCTTTGAGGGTATGGAGCAGCCACGCCGCCCCCAGATAGCCAAAGGGAAACAGAAAGACGACATAGGGCTGACTGTACCGTCCCACCAGTATCATTCCCGCCCAGATTCCCCCACAGGCGGCCAGAGGATAGAGGAGAGGGTTTCTCCCCCTGCATCCGGCCAGCACCGCCACGCTGACAGGGAGCACCCCCAAAAACAGCAGCAGCTGAAACCGGATGTCCGGGGTGTAGTAGGTTCCACTGACCTGATAGAACAGCCGCTGAAAGTAGGGCACCGTTTCCGCCAGCTTGCCGGACAGGGAGCTGTCCACTCCAAACTCGGAGCCGTAGGTCAGGTAGTTGCGGAAAAAGTGGGGATCAAAGTGCAGGCTGAGCAGAACGAATCCCAGCGCAAAGGCACCGGTTACCCCGGTGTAGACGGCAAGCTCCTTCCTGTCGAGCTTTTGGTTCTGCCACCACCGGGCGCAAAGCACCGCCCCACCCAGTGCGGCCACCAAAAAGCTG
>CALCSA010000116.1 GCA_937894185.1 uncultured Clostridia bacterium
GTGGTCCTGCAGCTCCCGGGCTACATCGGTATACCGGACAATGGGACCTGCAATCAGCTGGGGAAACAGGGTGACATAGGCGCCAAAGTTAATGAAGTTGCGCTCCGCCTCCACCGTATTCCAGTACACATCAATGGTATAGCTCATGGTCTGGAAGGTGTAAAAGCTGATGCCCAGCGGCAGGGTGAGGGCCAGCACCGGAATGCTTGTTCCCAGCAAGGCGTTGAGATTTTCCGCCAAAAAGCCGGAATATTTGAAGAAGCCAAGGCTCCCCAGATTAAAGATCATGGAAAGGGCCAGATATCCCCGGCCCCGAAAGCCTTTGGCCCGCCGGCGCTCGATTCCCAATGAGGCCACATAGTCCACCAGAGTAGAGGCCATCATAATGGGGAAGTAGCGGACCTCTCCCCACGAGTAAAAGATCAGGCTGACAACAAACAACACCGCGTTTTTCCAGCGCCGCGGTGTCAGATAATAAAGGCCGAATACAACCGGCATAAACCGAAATAAAAACAAAATACTGCTGAATACCATACGAAAGGCTCCTGAACCAAGGATTTATGGGAAATATGGTGTAAATTAATCTGTATTATACCAAAGCTATGACAAAATAGCAAAAGATTCTTGGAATACTTCTACACTTTTCCATGGCTGCATAGTCTATTATGGGGAGGTGACTGAAGATGCTTTGCCGCATTACCGATCTGCGCTACAAGGAAGTGATCAATGTGCGGGACGGAAGCTGTTTGGGTTATGTCTCGGATATTGAGGTGGATACGGCAACTGCCAAGGTTTGCTCTCTGATCATTTACGGCAGAGCCAAGCTCTTCGGCCTCTTTTTTCGGGGGGAGGATATCCTGATTCGCTGGTGCGACATCGAAGTCATCGGCGAGGATACCATTCTGGTGAACATGCGCCCCGAATTTCGGGAACATCGGGCCAGAGGCCCCGGCCTGTTTGGCCGCCTCTTTGGCTGACGCTGCAAGGAACCTTTTGACAGGCGGCTCTGCCGCGCCGACAGAACCCGGCCGTGGCAGTTAGTTGCCGCGACGGATATATATAAAGCCCCGCAGGACCGCTTGTAAGCCTGCGGGGTCTTTCATGTGGCAAAGGCTATTGTTCTTCTTCGCCGTGCCCATCGGGATACAGCTCCTGATAGGCGGCGATGGACCGCTCTACAATTTCCAGGGCACCCTTCTGCCCCTGCACTTCCTCCACCGCCGTCTCCTTCATTTCCAGAGACTTGTACACCGAGAAAAAGTGCTGCATCTCGGTAAAAATATGCCGGGGCAGAGCGTCGATGGAGCGGTAGCAGTTGTAATTGGGGTCCTCAA
>CALCSA010000117.1 GCA_937894185.1 uncultured Clostridia bacterium
TATCCTGTTACCGCCTTCTGAGCTGCCACAGCAGCAGACCTATCACACAGGTCAGGGAAACCGCCAGACCCGGAAAAAATCCCGGGGGCCAATACTTCATGGTAACTATGTGGGTTCCGGCGGGAAGCTCCACCGCTAAGAAGACTCCCGCCAGCCGCCGCAAGGGGACTTTTTTGCCGTCCAGCCGCACAGTCCAGCCGGTATCGTAGGGCAGAGTGGTGGCCAGAATCCCGTCGTGGGGAGCGGTGATCTCTCCCTCAATGGCGGTGTCCTGATAGCGGGTAAAGGTCATCTCCCGCTGACGGGCAAGGTCCGCTGCTTCTTGGGCCGCCACAAAATCCAGCCCGTAGAACAGGGTATCCGCCAGATACATTCGGTCGGAATCCACCTCCAGCCGCACCTGAGGGTATTCCTCCCCTCCCAAGCTCAGCACCGTGTTGCTGCGGTAAGAAAGCTCCCGCCCCAAGGCAACGCCATCGCTGTAGGCCTGCGCCTTGGAAAACCGGCGGTTGTAAACCGGGAAGAAGGCGTAACTTTCCAGTCCTTGGGGGTTATAAAGGGTAAAGCTCAAAGAACCGGGCATGTCGGTGAGGATGCGGTAATAGTAGTGAATGCCGGGGAATTTATCGCTGGGGATAAGATTCTCCGCCACTTCTTCCACCACTGTCAAAGGCTGAAAGGGCGGTGCATACCCCTCCCCTGCCAGAGCCGCCGCCAGCTGGTTTTGCAGGACAAAGGGATTGGGCTCCTTTGGATCGACCTCCAATCCTTCCCCCTCGGCAAAGAAGGCAAGGGGAAAGGCAAGAGGATTCTCGTAAAGGTTCACCTCACCCACGGAATCGATAAATTCGTAGCCAAAGCCGGGGTTTTCGGTGGTAAGCAGGTAGCGAATCCCTAAGAGTCCGTTGGTGAAGGGATTGTTTTTGGCAAACTGCACCTCGTTGATGGTTCCGGTGTTGTACCCCAGCTTGCGCAGCAGAGTGTTCAGGGTCTGGTCGGTGGTGGTGGAGTAGTGGGAGATACCGTTGTAGCCTAGAGCCATTCCACCGTTGGCGTTGCGCAGCTCCAGCACCTCCATCCGGTACACCCCCGGATACTCCTGCTCCGCCAGCTCCACAGCAGGCAGGTAGCGTTCCCGGTAGGTGTAATATCCGGTGCGGGTGCGATAACCGAACTGCTCCTCAATCCCCTGAATCTGAGCATCGGCATTGTAAAAGCACTCGGCGCACAGTAGGCAAACTCCCAGCAGAACCAGCACCTGCCTGCTGCGCGGAGGCAGTCTGCGAACCATGGCCAGCAGGACTCCTCCGTAGCAAAGGGTGAGGAAAGCCCCCAGCAAAAGGTTTCCCGTCTGCAAAAAGGTAAAGTGAGTCACTGTTATTTCAAACAAAACCAACAGCCAGATTCCCATGGCGATGAGAATCCGGGCAGGGGCCAGTCCCTGTGGGCGGGAAAGCCCCCGCAGCCCCAGATGAAGCACCAAAAAGCCAAATGCAAAGGAGTACCGGGCGGGAAACCAGGTGGGATCCTCAAAGGCGTGCCAGGCAAGATCCAACGCCGTCCAGGACAGGCTGAGGATCATCACTCCGGTAAAAAGGGCAAAGACAATCTTTTCCCGAAGGGGAACTGCTTTGTTGAGAAAGAAGAGCAGGGCCAGCAGCACCGCCGCCGTGGTGATAAAAATATGAGGCAGCCCCGAATCGGTCAGGGAGTCGTAAGCTCCGGGAACCAGCTTGGCGGCCAGCCGAATGACAGGATAAAAGGAAGAGAGAGCGCTTTTGGGAAAGGCCATCAACTCTTCCTGTCCGTTGAGCAGGTTGAGGAAAGCGGGGAGCAGCAATACCGCGCAGCATCCCGCTGCCAGCAATGCTCCTCCCACAAAGCGCAAAAGCTTCTTAAAGTAATCGGTGGGGCGTGCCTTCTCGGTAAAGAAGCGGAAGGTGAAGTAGAGAAAGGCAAAGCCCCCCGCCATGTATCCGATATAGTAGCTGCACCAGAAGAGAAACACCAGTCCGACAATATACTGGAGGTATTTCTCCTCCCGCAGAATCTTCTCCACCCCCATGAGCACCAGCGGCAGCAGGGCGACGCCGTCCAGCCACATCAGGTTGGAGGAATAGGCCAGATTGTAGCCCATCATGGCATAGGCCACCGACGCCCCCAGATTCACCCCATCGGCGCGCTGAAAGGTGTAGCTGGTATAAAACGAAAAAAACAGGCCGCATAGCCCAAACTTAATAAGGGTGATCAACAGCACTGCCTCGGTGAGGTGATTCACCGGGGAAAGAAGCAGTAAAATATTCAGGGGGCTTGCGGTATAAAAGGCAATCAGCCCCAGCATGTTCAGGCCCATGCCCATATCCTGAGAGCGCAAAAAGCTGCCTCGCTCCCGAAAAATCTTGCTCAGTTGCATATAATAGTCAATGTATTCGCTGTTCATGTCCACCACCAGCAGAGACTTGGTGCCAAAGGGGTAGACTCCCAGCCGGGCAAATACCAGCAGCATAATCGCCGCCGGAATGAAAAAGCTCAGCAGACGGATCATCGTCTTTTGTCTTGAACCGGTGCGCAGAACCCTTCCCTCCTTATGTGAGCAGTATTTCCCACGGAGCATCTGTCTGAAAAGCAAAGGCTCTTCCAAGCGCTCCACCTTTTTTAAAGCCGGCAAAGCCCTAGTAGTATGCCCCTTCCGCCGGGTTCTAGTACAAGGGCAGGAAAACTGCTCCGGGATTTTTCCTCATCACCGGCAGGCCCTAT
>CALCSA010000118.1 GCA_937894185.1 uncultured Clostridia bacterium
GGAGGACGACATGCGCTCCGCCCTGATGCCGGTCAACCGCAAGTACAACATTGATACATTGCTGACCGCCTGCCGGGATTACTTTGCGACAACCGGGCGGCGGGTCAGCTTTGAATATGCCCTGATTCATGGAAAAACCGACAGCGTGCAGCAAGCGCGGCGTCTGGCGACACTGTTAAAAGGAATGAACTGTCACGTCAACCTGATTCCCCACAACGCCGTTCGGGAGCGGGAGTTTTCCCGCAGCACGCCCCGGGCGGTGCGGGAGTTTCAGCAGGAGCTGGAAAAGGCGGGTATTACCGCCACGGTGCGCCGGGAGCTGGGAGCCGATGTAATGGCTGCTTGCGGTCAGCTGCGCCGGGAAAGCTAGGAGCATCTTGCAGCTTCCTTCCAACCGCTGCCGGGCGGACAAAAACCGGCAACCTTTTGGGGGTGGACTTCTTGTTAAGCATATATGCAGGCTCCGACACGGGGCGAGTGCGCAAAAGCAATCAGGATTGTTATGATTACAAGGTTCTGGGAAAAGAGCTGGCCTTTGCGATTCTTTGCGACGGCATGGGGGGCCAGAACGGAGGCCAGCTGGCGGCCCAAAAGGCAACGGACTTCGTCACCGAAATGCTGGCCCGGGACCTTCGGCCCGGCATGGCGGAAACCAGCCTGCGCAGCGTTGTGCTGTCGGCGGTAGCGGGAGCCAATGCTCTGGTCTACGATCTCTCCCGCAAAAACGAGGAGCTTGCCGGCATGGGAACCACCCTGATCGCCGCAGTGTTTAACGGTGGCCATGTGTTTGTGGCCTATGTGGGGGACAGCCGGGCCTATCATCTTTCCGCCGCGGGGGAGGAAACCCAGCTGACCAAGGATCATACGGTGGTTCAGATGCTTTTGGATATTGGAGAAATTGACCGGGAAGAAGCCCAGCGCCATCCCAAGCGCCACTTTATCACCCGGGCGGTGGGGGTGGCCTCCACGGTGGAGGCGGACTTTTTGGAGCACCCTCTGGAACCGGGGGATACTATTCTGCTTTGCAGCGACGGACTCTACCAGTATGTGGAGGCGGGAAGCCTTGCCGGCCATCTTCGGGAGAGTCTGGCGGCAAAAAGCGTGGATAATCTGATTGCTCTGGCCAATCAGGCCGGCGGTTCCGACAACATCACCGCCGTGGTGGTGTGCTGGGAAAGCGGCGATATCGCCGGAGCACGGCCGCAAAACGGGCCGCGGACCGGGGAGGAGAATTAAGTGGATCACAATGCCGACAAATATCTGGGCAAACGCCTGGAAGGACGATACGAAATACAGGAGCTCATCGGCACCGGGGGCATGGCCAATGTCTACAAAGCCTTTGACAGCATTGATGGGCGAACGGTGGCGGTAAAAATCCTGCGGGACGAATACCTGACCAACGAGGAGTTCCTGCGCCGTTTTAAAAACGAGAGCAAGGCCATTGCCGTGCTCAGCCACCCCAACATTGTGCGGGTGTACGATGTTTCTTTTACCAACCGGGTCCATTCCATCGTCATGGAGTACATCGACGGCATCACTTTAAAGGATTATATCGAGCGTCAGGGGGTTCTTTCCTGGAAAGAAGCCGTCCACTTTACCCTGCAGATTCTGCGGGCGCTGCAGCATGCCCACGAAAAGGGAATCGTCCACCGGGATATCAAGCCCCACAACATCATGCTGCTGCAAAAC
>CALCSA010000119.1 GCA_937894185.1 uncultured Clostridia bacterium
TCTGCCCCTTCCACCGGGTATCCAACAGATCGGCCCACCCCTCCAGCTCACCGGCGGCCACCAATCGGGTGTTGTAGATCAGAACAATGGGCAGGGAGGAAAAGGGGGTCCACAGATGCTCCGCCGAGCGCCCTGCATTCTTCAGAAACCCGTAGCTTTGGCAAAGATAGGGCTGCAGGCAGCTTTCGTAGGCAGAAAGACTCTCAACCCCTCCGCCAAAGATCACATCGCACACCGGCTGGTCCGATTCGGCGTAAATCTTCTCCAGCAGCTCGTTGGTTCCCCCGGTGACCACCTCTGCCCAAATGCCGGTGCGCAGCTGAAACTCCTGCACAATGGGACCGTAGACCTCCTCTTTGTGTGAGGTATAGATCACCAGCCGCTTTTCCGGGGGCGGGGCGTAGGGGGAGGCCTCGGGAGCACCGGAGGCACATCCGGTGCAAAGAAAGCCCAGCAGAAGCAATGCGGCAAGCAGCCTTCTCTTCATGGACATCTCCCTTCCCGGAGCAGAAACCTGCCCCGCAAAGCCCAAAGGATCCCGGTGATCTTTCTGACACTATTTTAGCACAAGGGCAGCCCGATGTAAATTTGATGCCGGCCACTCCCCGCCACAGATGCCGGGGCCGCAAGAGGTGGAAGCAATCAAAACCACGCTATTTGCCGGATCAGTGGCTACCGGAATTCCAAGGCCCCCAGAGCAATCAGCCGCCCGTTGCGTCTGCTAAAGAGGGAGAGAGCGTCTCCTTCAAAATCCAGCCGGATTTTTTGGCCGATCTGGTAGAGCACGCCGCCAAACACCACCCCGGTAAGGAGCAGGTTCCCCAAGCGTATCCGAACGGTGGTTTCCATTCCGGTGGGCATGGCGCTGTAGATTTCCCCTTCTAAGGCTCCATCCTCGCTGATCCGCAGGAATTCGGGGCGCACTCCCACAATAAAGTCCTCATCGCCAGGTTCCCCCCGCTGCCCGGAGCCTTCCGTCTCATCCACCCGGGGAATGCGGTAGCGGAAAGGGGTCTGCTTGTTGCTTTTTTCCACCTGCCCCTTCCGGGACATCCGCTCAGCTTCCGCCGCCCGAAGCTGTTCCTCCTCAGCCACTGCCTGAAGATACCACTCCTCCAAATTCAGAGGTTCACGGGGGAGAAACTCCACCTCGGCTCCGTTGAGCAGACTTAACTCGATGGTTCCGTCGGTGCGCTGGCCTCCCCGGGCCTCGATGAAGTTGATGGCGGGATTGCCCACAAAGTCGGCGACAAACAGATTCTTGGGCCGGTTGTAGATGTCCAGAGGGGCATCGTACTGCTGGAGCAGACCGTTGTCAATGAGGCAAATCCGGGTGGCCAGAGTCATGGCCTCCATCTGATCGTGGGTGACGTAAATAAAGGTGCTGCCGGTGTCGATATGCAGCCGCTGAAGCTCGGAGCGCATCTCCAGCCGCAGCTTGGCATCCAGATTGGAAAGGGGCTCATCCATAAAGAGAACCGATGGCTCGGGAGCCAGAGTCCGGGCAATGGCCACCCGCTGTTGCTGGCCTCCGGAAAGCTCCGAGGGGTAGCGGTCCATGAACATGCCGATTTTTACAATGCGGGCCACCCGGCGAACCGTCAGGTCGATCTCCTCGGCAGAAAGCTTTCGCATGGTGGTTTCCACCACGCCATCCCGCAGGTACTCGTACTGTTCGTTAAAGGTGCAGCCGGAGGCGGCGCACTGCTCCTGAGCGGCCTTGAGGGCGCGTTCCAGCTCGGCGCTTTTGGCCTGCGCGATGGTGGCAGGCTCCAGAGATTCGTGGAGGCCGTAGCCCATGAGGATTTTTGCTGCATCCAAAGAGATTTCGTACCGGTCGATGAGGCGGATATGGGCTTTGTCCAGATCCAGCTTGCCTTTTTTATCCACGCATTCGCCAATGATGCTCACCACCTCGTCTGGCTCCCGGAGCACCTGCAGAAGAACATTGGCACGCCAGGCATCCAGATTCACCCGGGGCAGCTCTTCCCTTATGTTGGTCAACCCAAAGGAGATGTTCTTGTACACCGTCATGTTGGGCCAGAGGGCGTAGTTCTGGAATAGAAAGCCCACCTTGCGCTGATTGGGGGGGACGTTGATTCCCCGCTCGCTGTCAAAAACCACCCGGTCTCCAATGGTAATCCTGCCGGAGGTGGGAGTCTCCAAACCGGCAATCATTCGCAGTGTGGTGGTTTTTCCGCAGCCGGAAGGCCCCAGCAAGGTAACAAAGGCGTTATCGTCAATGACCAGATTCAGGTCGTCCACGGCATAAAACCGGTCCCACCGCTTGGTGATGTGCTCCAAAATGATGTTCGGCATGGTTTTAACCTCCTCCAATGCCCTTATCCAGACTGGCGCCCGTGAGCCTGTTGACCACTGCGTTGCAAATCAGGATGGTGATGATCAAAATCAGGTTGATGCCGCTGGAAAAGGCGTAAAGGCCCATCTCGTCAAAATAATCCAGCAGCGTGGTGACAATGCGGCTCTGGGAACAAAGCAGCATAAACAGGGTCAGCTCCCGCAGGCAGGTCATGAAGGGCAGCATGAATCCGCTGATAATGGAAGCCTTTTGAATGGGAATGATGATGTTGAACATCCGCTTGTGCCACGGAATGTTCTGGATGATGGCAGCTTCCTCAATCTCGCCGGAAAGCTGCAGCATGGAGTTTAAAGAACTGCGGCTGGCAAATGGAATGTACTTAACCGTACCTGCCAGAATCAGCAGCAGGAAGGTATCGTAAATCCCCATGTTAGAGCCGAAGATAAAGAAGGCTACGCCCACCGCCAGCGACGGAAGCAAATAGGGCAGAAACGCCATGGCGTTGACATAGGCGGTCCACTTACTGCGCCGGTTCTTACTCACGGCGTAGCCCACCAGTGTGCCGATGGTTCCGGCCAGCAGAGCACAGGTCACAGCCACAATCAGAGTTCCCCGAAAGGCGTTCCAGATGGTGGAGTTGTGCAGGATTCCAAGCTGACCGTACATGCCGCTTTCGGTAATATTTTCCGCGGTGTTCCACCACTTGAGAGTCAGGTTGTTCCAGTTGCGGGTGATCAGAAAGCTATAGTCCCCCGGGTTGGGCAAAAAGGTCTCCAAAGCAAAGGAAAGAATGGGAAAGATGCTGGTCATCAGGGTGAGGATCAGCAGTACAATGGCAATGAGAT
>CALCSA010000120.1 GCA_937894185.1 uncultured Clostridia bacterium
CCTATTTTGCCGCCGATATTGCCTACCACTACGACAAATTTGCCTTGCGGGGCTTTGATACCGTCATCGACGTGTGGGGGGCCGATCATCACGGCCACGTGGCCCGGCTGAAAGGCGCCATGGACGCCGCGGGGCTTTCCGGCGACGCGCTGGATATTGTGCTGATGCAATTGGTCCGCCTGATGAAGGACGGCGAGCCCTACCGGATGAGCAAGCGCAGCGGCCGCTCGGTGACTCTGCGGGATCTTTTGGACGACGTGGAGGTGGATGCCGCCCGCTTCTTCTTTAACATGCAGTCCCCCGGTTCCTCCATGGATTTTGATCTGGATCTGGCGGTGGAGCAAAGCAGCCAGAACCCGGTTTACTACGTTCAGTACGCCCACGCCAGAATTTGCAGCATCCTGCGCAAGCTGGAAGAAGGGGGCGTCACCCCCCGCAAGGTGACGCAGGAAGAGCTGCTGCTCCTTTCCACCCCCGAGGAGATCGCCCTGATCCGCAGGCTGGCACAGCTCCCCGGAGAGATCATCTTGGTGACCGAGCGGTACGACCCCAGTGCCCTGACCCACTACGTCACCGATCTCGCCAACCTGTTCCACAAGTTTTACGGTGCCTGCCGCGTCAACGTTCCCGAGGAGGAGCCCCTGATGCAGGCAAGGCTCTGCCTCTGTCTCTGCGTGCGAACCGCATTGGCAAACACGCTCAGGTTGCTGGGCATTCACGCCCCCGAAAGCATGTAAATACCATCAAGGCCATGGGGAACGCCTTCCGCGGCTTTGTTGAAAGACGGAAGAATTCCCGGTGGCCACAGGCGACAGGAGGAGCTACATGTTGGATTTGGAAAGTCCGATGCTGTTGGAGGGAGATATTCGAGGAGCCCTGAGCGCGTTCGGTCCGGGGCCCGATGTCTGCCCGGAGGAATGGTTGGTACAAAACCCCGGGTTGCTTCTCAATGTGCTGTCCGCCTTCCGGGATGCCGGGGCAGATGTTCTACCCGCCATGACCTTTGGCGCCAATGTGCTGACTCTTTCCGATTACGAAATGGGGGATGAGGCCCGCCGGCTCAACACCCGCCTTGCCGAGCTGACCGCCACGGCGGCCCCTCAGGTGGTGGTGGCGGGAGGTCTTGCCCCGGCGGGCCACCCTCCCGAGCCTTTTGGGCCTCTGCCCTATACCGACTTGATCGACACCTACGCCGAGCAGGCCCTTACTCTGCGGGATGCGGGGGCGGGTCTGATTCTCATTGGGGGGATGGAGACTCTCTGCGAGGCCAGAGCTGCCGTTCTGGGGGCCAGACAATCCCGGCTGCCGGTTCTGGTCACTCTTGCCATTGATGATTCCGGCATGACTCCCATGGGGTCCGATCCTTTGGCGGCTCTCATCTGTCTGCAGGAGCTGGGGATTTCCGCCTTTGGCCTGCAGTGCGACGCCGGGCCTCAGGCCCTGCTGGAGCCTTTGCGCCGCTTGGCTCCCTTCGCCAAGGTCCCCCTCATGGCAAGACCGGGGATGGAAGGCTTTGCTCCGGAGGAAGTCAGCTGTTCCTGTTGGGAGCTGTTGGCCGCCGGAGCCCGGATTCTGGGGGGCGGACCGGGAGCCACTTCCGATCACATGCGGGCCCTGCGGATTTTGATGGACGACTTTGACTACACCTCCTTCCCGCCGCCGAGGCCCAGTCAGGACCCGGCGATTCGATTGGCGGACGAAGGCGACGTTTACTACATTGAGGAGGGGACGGTATACTCCCCGCCTATCGACTGTTCGGCGGAAATTTCCACCCACATCCTCAATGCGGAGGAGGCGGACCCTGATCTGCTCCTCTTCCATCTGCGGGATGTGCAGGATGCCTACAATCTCGGGCAGAACATTCATTTGGCCCACACCGCCGTCTGTCTTCGGGCCGACAGCGAGGAAGCTCTGGAAATCGCCCTGCTCTACTACAGCGGCCGGGCGGCTATCAGCGCCGACAGTAAGGTGGATGCCCAAACTCAGGAGCTGTTGGCCCAAGGCTATGGAGCTGTGGTGCTTTAAAGTGGAGAGACGATTTGCCAGATCAGTTGCAGATCTAAATGTATCACAGGCTAACCATTTTAATTTTTAAGCTGCAGGAGGAGCAAGATGCCCTTTAAGATGTTCCGGGTGAACAGTGCCGCCGAGCTAGATAGTGCGCCGGTGGCTCTTACCGCCCATTATCCATTGGAAAAACGAGACTATAAACCCTATGCCCAGTGCAATCTTTGCTGGAACGACGACGCCCTGCTGCTGCGGATGTGGGCCTTTGAGGTTTCTCCTCCCCCCGGCAGCGAGCTGAAGGCTCTGCTTTATCTTTGGGAGGAGCGGCCGGACACCGCCCTTGCCGTCACCATGGAGCCGGAAGAAAAATGCGCCTTCTCCCTGTATCGGGACGGGGAGTTTCAGATCGTTTCGCCGCCGGAAGGTTTTCACCTCCATCCCCACAGCGGAGAGGACCTGCAGGGGATTTATTGGGGAGGCCTTGTCACGCTACCAAAAAGCTGGCTGGCTCAATGGGGCAAGGTGAGGCTGAAGGCGGGAGCGGTGATTCCCGGTAACTTTTATAAACTCTGTCCGGGGCCGGAAATGGCTCACCAAGGCAGCGCCTTTCCCGTGGATTTTTTAGAAAATCCCTTTGACCGCGAGAGTATGGAAGAGTTTTTGGTGGTATCCTATTGAGGAAAACTATGCTATAATAGTAAGAAGGCATCTGCGATAACGAGCCTGTGGCAAAACGATGAAGAGCGTTTTGCCCACGGGGTTTCTGCGTGGACCCAATGCGCTCCGGCTGTTTTGGGCTGTCTTTTCTACCATCATATGAGAGGTGTTGATTGCGTTGAAGGTGTTTGGTCGGATGTTGGCTATTTTGGTGGCCGCCATCTTAAGTGTTGTGGCGGTACAACGTCTGGTGCTCAAGCTGTACACCGATATTGGCAAGCACTACATCCTCATCGACGACGATACCGGCAAGGAAGCGTAGCCGCTTCTTAACATGAAACCACAGCACCACCGGCCTGCAACCGATGGTGCTCTTTTGTTGAAATAGCCACCTGCCTATGCCGGAGATTAGTGGAATTTTTTGCAGGAGGCAAGTTTTTCAAGCTTTTATCCCTGTGCGATATGGTATAATAGCCGCAAAGCGGCTCTTATACATTTATTTTATAAGGCCCACCCTATGGGTGATGGTCCATCATGCCATTCTCCGCGTTGATGGTATTATGTAGATTAGCAGACCCATAGCAAGGATTCGGCGGGGCATCGTCGATGTTTGGACAGGAGTTTCTATGAAGCAATTTTCCAGGCTCTTGGAGCATTCTCCCGGTTATGCAAAGCTACTGGGATGCGTCAAATCGCATTTTACCCCGGTGCTGGCAACGGGGCTGGGAGCCATTCACAAAGCACACTACATCTATTCGCTGTGCAGGGCCACCGGCCGCACGGCTCACGTTCTTGTACCCAACGAGGCCATGGCCTCCAAGCTCTGCGAGGACCTCAACACCCTGTTTGGGGAGGAGGCAGCCCTTGTGCTGCCAGCACGGGAACTGACCTTCCGCAATGTGGAAGGCGCCTCCCACGAATACGAGCACGTCCGGCTGGGGGTGCTGGGCCGGCTGATTCAGAAGGACCTGACGGTGGTGATCTCCCCGGTGGAAGGGGCGGTGCAGTACACCCTTCCCCCAAAGGTGTTCCGCCAGCGCACCCGGATTTTGACTCCGGGGATGGAGCAGGAAGTGGAGGCTCTGGCCAATCTGTTGGTGGCGGCGGGATATGCCCGCTCGGAACAGGTGGAGGGAGTCGCACAGTTTTCTGTCCGCGGGGGACTGCTGGACTTCTTCCCCCCTCAGGCTCCCGCCCCTTACCGGGTGGAGTTTTGGGGGGATGAGATCGACACCATCGCCTTTTTTGATCCCGCCACCCAGCGTCGGACCACCACGGTGGAGCAGGCGGAGATCACCCCTGCCCGGGAAGCTCTCATCGGCGATTCCGGGGCCTTTGTGGAGATGCTGGAGGAGCGCAAAAAAAGCCTGCGGGGAAAATACGGGGCTCTGGCCAAGGAACAGATCGACAAAGACATCGCCCACTTGAGGGATATAGGCTCCCTGCCCGCCGCCGATAAATATCTGCCCCTGCTCTACGACAATCCCGCCACCATCTTCGACTACACCGCCGACAGTATGCTCTTTCTCTGCGAGCCGGTCAGCATCAAGGAAAACCTGAAGAACGCCTCCTACCAACATCAGGAGGATTTGACCGACCTGTTGGAGCAGGGAGTCCTGTTCCGGGGATGCGATGCCTTTTCCATTGACTTCACCGATATCCTGCGCCGGGTGGAGGAGCAGTGCACCGTTTTTCTGGATACCTTCACCCGCTCCTTAAGCGAGGTAACCCTGCGGGAGATGATCTCGCAGAGTCCGGTGCAGCTTTCGGTCTGGAGCGGGGAGTACCGCTTTCTGAAAGAGGATATCGAGGGCTATCTGGAGCGGAACTGCTGCGTGGTTATCTTTGGGGGACAGCCCCGGGCCTGCGCCGCTCTCTGCGCCGATTTGGCCGGGGATGGCATCCCCGCCACCGTGGTGGAGGATTTGGCAAGGCCGGTGCCGGGGCGGGTTTTCTTGTTGGAAGGTACCCTTTCCGCCGGGATGGAATACCCCGAACTGGACCTTGTAATCCTCACCCATTCCAAGATGGCGGCTCCCAAGCAGAAGAAGGTTCGCCGGAGCAAGGAAGGCAAAAAGATCAAAGTCCTCTCCGATTTGGCGGTAGGGGACTATGTGGTGCATTCCAGCCACGGCATCGGTGTGTTTGAGGGAATTGTCAAGCGCAACATTCACGGAGTCGTCAAGGATTACCTGAAAATCCGTTATTCCGGCACCGATATGCTCTTTGTCCCCGTCACCCAGCTGGATTTGGTCAGCAAGTACATCGGAGGCAGCGAAAACTCCCGAGTGCGGCTCAACAAGCTTAACTCGGCCGAGTGGCAGAAGGTTCGCTCCCGGGTCAAGTCCGCCGTCAAGGATATGGCCAAGGAGCTGATTGCCCTTTACGCCAAGCGGATGAACACCCCCGGCTTTGCCTTCTCGGAGGACGACGACCTCCAGCGGGATTTTGAGGCCCGCTTCCCCTTTGAAGAAACAGATGACCAGCTCCGCTGCATTGAGGAAATCAAAGGGGATATGCAGTCGCCCTCTCCCATGGACCGGCTTCTCTGCGGGGATGTGGGGTTCGGCAAAACAGAGGTGGCCTTGCGGGCAATCTTCAAATGCGTGCTGGACGGCAAGCAGTGCGCCGTGCTGGTTCCCACCACCATTCTGGCCTGGCAGCACTATCAGACCTTCCTCCAGCGGCTGGAGGGCTTTCCCATTACGGTGGAGCTGCTCTCCCGCTTTAAAACCCCCAGAGAACAGGCGGACATCATCAGCCGCCTGAAAAAAGGTCAGGTGGACATCGTCATCGGAACCCACCGTCTGGTGCAGAAGGATGTGATCTTTAAGGATTTAGGCCTCTGCATCATCGATGAGGAGCAGCGCTTTGGGGTGGCCCACAAGGAAAAGTTCAAGGAGATGCGGGGCAACGTGGACGTGCTCACCCTGTCCGCCACCCCCATTCCCCGCACCCTCAACATGGCTATGAGCGGCATCAGGGACATGAGCATCATCGAGGAAGCCCCGCAGGATCGGGTTCCCGTCCAGACCTATGTGCTGGAGCACGACGAAGGGGTGATTCTCAACGCCATTCAGAAGGAGCTGCGCCGGGGCGGACAGGTATTTTACCTCCACAACCGGGTGGACTCCATCGATTCCCGGGCCGCCAAGCTCCTCGAAATGCTGCCGGAAGCGCGGATTATGACCGCCCACGGCAGAATCGGGGAGGAGCGGCTCTCGGAAATATGGCAGAAGCTGGTGGAGCAGGAAATCGACATTCTGG
>CALCSA010000121.1 GCA_937894185.1 uncultured Clostridia bacterium
CCGGTTTTGGCGCCGTCGCAGCCGCCCACCAGGAAGAAGTGCTTGATGGCTCCCGCCTTGACGGCGTCGATGATAGCAGGGGCGCTGTCCAGAACCGTCTGACGGCCAAAGCCGGTGGTGACGGTGCTGCCACCGTTGATGCCGGTCATGGGGGTATTCTCGCTGTAGCCGCCCAGCTCAATGGCTTGGGCAATCAGGGCAGAAAAGTCCTTGTGGCCCTGCTGGTCGGCAGCGATGTGCTTCATTTCGGGGTAGTGAACCACCGAGGTGGTGTAGATGCGGTCGGAATAGCTGGGGCGCACCGGCATCAGGCAGTTGGTGGTAAAGAGGACCGGAGCGGGGATATTCTCGAACTCCTTCTGCTGATTCTGCCAGGCGGTGCCAAAGTTGCCCTTGAGCTGGGGATGCTTCTTCAGTTCGGGGTAGCCGTGGGCGGGGAGCATCTCTCCATGGGTGTAGATGTTGACTCCCTTGCCGTCGGTCTGCTCCAGCAGCATTTTAAGGTCATAGAGGTCGTGGCCGGTCACCACAATAAAGGGGCCCTTTTCAATGGAAAGGGACACCTGCGTGGGAACAGGGTTGCCATAAGCGCCGGTGTTAGCGGCGTCCAGCAAAGCCATGCACTTGAGGTTGATCTGGCCAAACTCCATGAGCAGGGCCAGCCACTCCTCCACGGTATGTTCCTGATCCAGAGCAGCCATTCCCCGGACAAACCAAGCGTCCACCTCCGGGTCACGTTTGCCCAGAGCCCGGGCGTGGTGGGCGTAAGCTGCCATGCCCCGCAGGCCGAACAGCAGAGTAGAGCGCAGGGAAATCACATTTTCGTCCCCGTGGAACAGCTCCTCGGTGGAAAGCGCTTCCTTTCCACCCAAATCTTCCCGCTCCTTGCGGATCTTGGCGGTGAAGACAGCGATGTCGTCGGCATCAAAGTTTACGTTGGTGATGGTGATAAACAATCCATCGACAATCAGGTCCACCTGCTTTTGATTGGCGGGATCGGCCACCTTGGACAGGGCGATCATCTCACAGGTCAGATCATCCTGCTGGTGGGCTACATGGGGCTTTTTGCCGCAAACACCGGATACGGTGCAGCCGGTGCCTTTGGCGGTTTGCTCGCACTGAAAACAAAACATTTCGCTCATAAGTTAAATCTCCTCTCTATTTTTACAATGTTTATGGTTCAATGGTGATAACGGATACGGGGCAGCTTTCGGCCGCTTCTTGGGCGGCGGCTTCGGATTCGGGGGTAATTTCCCCCACCACCTCGGCCAGACCGTCCTCTGCCATTTGAAACACCTCGGGGCAAATGTCAGCACACAGGCCGCAGCCAATGCAGCCGCTGCGATCAATGATAGCCTTCATACTCATGCTCCTTTCTATAATAGCTTTGTAATATGCTTGTTACAAGGGAATCGGGGCGGGAAACAAACACCGGTTGGTTATTTGGGAACAGCACCGTCGGCAGCATTTTAACTGCCCGGCAGCAAAGATGGCGTGGGGGCGGCATCCCCTTCGTGGGAGCTGATTCCTCCCATAACAAAGGCAAACAGAGTCATGGTGTGATGCTGGTTGGTGTCAAAGTTTCGCTGATGCTATGAGCACAGCCACTTTTAATCCTCCAGAAGTTGTCCGTCGGTGGAAATGGTGACCACCTGCCAGGGAATCATCTTGCCGCTGTTTTGCAAAGCGGTAATCACCGCATGCTCGAGGCCTCCGCAGCAGGGAACCTCCATGCGCACCACCGTTACCGATTTGATGTTGTTTTCCTTGAGGATGGCTGTCAGCTTTTCGCTGTAATCTCCCGCGTCCAGCTTGGGGCATCCGATGATGGTGATTTTGTTCTTCATAAACTGTTGGTGGAAGTTTGCGTGGGCGTAGGCGGCACAGTCGGCAGCTACCAACAGATGAGCGCCGTCAAAATAGGGGGCGTTAACCGGAACCAGCTTGATCTGAACCGGCCACTGCATCAGGTTGCTTCGGACCTCTGTCTGGGGGGCAGCCGATTGAAGGGGCGCTGCCTCTCGCCGGATAGTGCGGGCGTTGGAGCCGGGACACCCGCCGCCGGAAGGTTTTTTGTCCCTATCAGCCATATTGGCTTCTACGGCAACTTTGTCAAAGGTGGCAGCCTCCCGCTCTTCAAAGGAGATGGCCCCGGTGGGGCAAACCGGCAGACAATTACCCAAACCGTCGCAGTAATCGTCCCGCAGAAGCTTTGCTTTGCCGTCTACCATGCCGATGGCTCCCTCGTGGCAGGCGTTCACACACAATTGGCAGCCAATACACTTTTCTTCATCTATTTTAATGATTTTACGAACCATATCAGATTCTCCTTTCCTTTCGTTCAACCTGACTATACTATATTTGATGCTTTATGTATGTTGCTTTTGCAACAAAATAATTTTTTTTACATTTAGATTTGTCAGGCTGCGGATCTTGTGGTAAAATAGCGGCAACGGGATTTGTCCCAAAAGCGCTGATCCGGTCGAATAACAGATGAGGTGAGAGCATGGCCTTTTTCTTGGATGTGTTGGTGATAATGTTGGCAATGACCTCCCTGTTTATCAATGCGGATTTTATTCCCTTTGAGGAGCTGGCCGATCTGGTGATGCCCTATGTCAAGTATCTGTACATTGGCATGGGGGCGCTGCTGCTGATTAAATATCTGGTTTACATCGTTCGGCTGGCTCAGGATTTGCGCTACGAGGAACCGGAGGTCCGCCGCCCCTATTATACCCTGATGGGAGCTTACCCGCTGCTGGACTTTGTGCGGGTGCTGGTGGCTCTGGGGCTTCTTTCCGCCATGATCCGCGGCATGGCAGGGGACTATATTTTGGTCAACGCCTTTGTCTATTATCTCATTTTAGGCAGTCTGGTGGTAATGGCCATAGTGATGAACTACTTTTGCTATCACACCCAAACACTGCTGCGGAATATCATCCCCACCGGGGTGCTGCTGGTGCTCACGCTGGCTTTGTCCCGGGGGCTGTTCTTCAGCGGGCTGGGGCAGTTCTTTGCCTACACCCCCGGATACTGACACCGCCAGAAATCTGCTGTCCCACCTGCACAAAAAGAGCCCCCTGCCAGTGGCAGAGAGCTCTTTTCTATTGCTTCTTTAGTGCTGGTTGCGCAGGCGGTCCCCGGCTTGCTCCTGTGCTTCCGGCAGAGGGTCCACCTCGACCTGCAGCTTGACCACCCGCTGCTCCTTCATCTCGGTGACGGTGACAAAAAGATTCTTGTATTGAAAGTGGTCTCCCTCGTTGGGGAAACCGTCCAGCATTTCGATGGCCCAGCCACCCATGCTCATGTAATCGTCGTCCTCCTCCATGGGAGGGTCCAGATCCAGATGGTCGAAGAAGTCGTCCACTCCCAGATTGCCGCTGCATTCGTAGAGGTTTTCGCCAAGCTCTACAAATTCGTCGTAAACCTCATCGGACTCATCCCAGATTTCAC
This sequence comes from uncultured Clostridia bacterium, assembly GCA_937894185.1. GTDB lineage: Bacteria > Bacillota > Clostridia > Oscillospirales > Ruminococcaceae > WRAV01. Next base: position 3,451 of record CALCSA010000121.1, read on the forward strand.
CCACCAGCTGTTCCAGAATATCCTCCATGGTGACGATGCCCTGTGTGCCGCCGTACTCGTCGATGGCCACGGCCAGCTGCATCTTTTGGCGCTGCAGCTCCTCAAAGACCACCGGAAGGGTGAGGGATTCGTGGACGTAGCAGACGGGAGCGAGGAGGGAACGCAGGTTAAAATCTTTGGTTTCCAGCAGCTTGCGGTAAAACTGATTGACCACCAATACACCGATGATGTTGTCGATGTTGTCCTCGTAGACGGGAATGCGGGAGTAGCTGGATTCCATCACCGTCTGCAAAATCTCATCCAGAGGGTCGTCGATGTCGATCACCAGCATATCCACCCGGTGGGTGATGATCTCCTGCACCTCCACCTCGGAAAACTCGATGGCGGATTGGAGCAGGTCGCTTCGCTCCTCGTCGATGACGCCTTCGTCCTCAACGGTTTCGATGATGGTGACCAGTTCATCGGCGGTGATGCCTTGGGCTTCCCCCTTGCCGCCCCACAACCGGGAGATGTTGTTGACTAAAAACATCACCACGGTGACCAGAGGCTGGGTGACAAAGGTGAGCAGCCGCATCAGCGGCGCGACGGTGAGGGCAAAGCTGTCGGCGTGCTGTTTTGCCACCTGCTTGGGGACGATTTCCCCAAAGATAAGGATGATCACCGTCATAATGGCGGTGGCATAGGCGGCGCCCTGCTCTCCGCCCACCAGTTCCATGGCGATGACGGTACCCACAGAAGAAGCGCCGATGTTCACCAAATTGTTGCCCATGAGAATGGTGCAGAGAGCCCGTTCATACTGATCCACAATCTGCCCGGCCCAAATGGCCCGGAGCCCACCTTCTCCGGCGGCGTTTTTCAGGCGCAGCTTGTTCAGGGAGGCGTAGGCAATCTCGGACGCGGAAAAAAACGCAGAGCATGCAACCAGTATGATAATGGTAATATATGGCCAGTAGTCCTCCATTTGGAGTAACAGCTCCTTTATGCAATCATGATGCCGTTGGCTTAGTCGGGGGCGGTTTCCGGCTCCCGCAGCTCCAGCAGTACTTTGGTGATGCGGCGCTTGTGGTTGACCTGAAGAATGGTGGCGTGAATCTGCCGGTATTCAAAGACGAGCCCCTCCTGAGGGATGCGGCCCAGCTCTTCCTGAGCCCAGGCGCTGATGGTCTTGTGCTCCTGATCCTCTCGGGGGACATCGTCCTCAAAGCCCATCTCTTCAAAGGCATCCAGAATATCGTAGTCGCCGCTCACTTCAAAGCGATTGCCGCCAATGGCCTTAAACTCCTCCCGCACCACGTCGGTTTCGTCCCAGATCTCGCCCACCAGTTCTTCCAGAATATCCTCCACCGTCACAATGCCCATGGTGCCGCCAAAGTCGTCCCGCACCACCGCCATGTGAAGCCG
>CALCSA010000122.1 GCA_937894185.1 uncultured Clostridia bacterium
AGCGGATACGGCAGAGAGCGGGGAGTGGAGACCCTCGCCGAGTTCGGCCACCACAAGGCCATCAAAACCCCTTCCGGCATCGGCACTATCCCACTGGCCATCCCCAAAGAGCTTGGATAAGGGGAGAAAACCGGGCTTGCCACACCATATTGGCCTGTGCTATGCTTGTCTGGGAATATGACCGGCACCGGTTTGACTGTATGCTGCAGCGCGGAGAACTGTATATTCGATATCGTGCTTGGAAGGGCAGAAAAAGGTGAAGCGGGAATTGGGAATGGATGCGTTGGTGTTTACTATCAGAGAGATGCTCAACCTGCCGGTATTCGAGGGATCGGAACTGGCGGCGGGGACAACTGGCATCGACCGGGAGGTCAAGACCATCACCGTAGCGGAGGTACCTGACGCTGCGGACTGGCTTAAGGGTGGGGAGGTTGTGCTGTCCACCGCCTACTACATGCAAGGAGACGCCCTTACGCAGCGGTCTTGGCTGGAAAGCATGATCCGGGGCGGTGCCGTGGCTCTGGCTATCAAGGTGGACCGGTTTTTGGGCACCGTGCCAGAGGAGATGTGCCGCATAGCGGATGAAAATAGCTTTCCCCTGATCGTGCTGCCTCCCAATATCACTTGGCCTGCCCTTATCGAGGGCACCATGAACGCCGTTTCCAACTTCCAGAGCGCCATCATCCGCAAGGCCGAGCGCATTCACAACGAGCTGACCCGTATCGTCCTCAACGGCGATGGTCTGGGGGTTATCGCCGACACCATCTCCGGCCTTGTAGGCGGCATCATCGTGGTGGAGGACAGCGAGCTCAACTGCATTGCCCACACCGGCGCCAAGGGCTTTGGCAAGGAGATAGCTGACCTGCTGGAATACCGCCTGTCCGACGCATTTTTGGAATCCTTCCGAAATTCCAAAGTCTACGCCGATGTCCGCCGATTCCATAGGGCGAAATCTCAGCACTTTGTTTATGCCGATGCCCGGATGCGGCAGCTCACCAACACAGTGGTGGCGGGAGATACCTTTTTTGGCTTCGTCACCATGATCGTCCAGGACCAGAGGCCCACTGATGTGGACCGAGTGGCGCTGGAGCACGGTGCCACCACCATCGCCCTGGAGCTGATGCAGGACAAAATCCGCTATGAGACGAAAATGCGCCTGCGTCGGGATTTTATGGAGGATGTGCTTGCGGGCAAGCTGACTCAGGATAATTCATACCTCCAGCGCTTCCGCTTCCTCAAATTCAGCGAACAGAACCACGTTGTCGCCATCGCCATCCATCTATCGGATCATAGGGGAGCATCTGCCGATTCGTCGGTGAAGATGTTCAACTACAGGGTGTCCAATCAGGTGACCCGGGTTATGGAAAGCTTTTTTGCCAAAAGTAAGCGGGAATCCTTCCTCTACAGCGAGGACAACAAGGTGCGCATTCTGCTCAGCTGTCCAGCCGGGCAGAGGAAAGAGGAAATCTTCGCCGATGTGCGCGCCCTGTTGGAGCGGATGTTCACCGGACTCACCAGAACCATGGCCGGCCTGAGCTATCAGGTTGGGGTGGGCAACATCTGCTCCAGTTTGGGGGATATTCAGAAGGGGTACGCTCAGGCGATGGATGCCCTGAACATCTCGGAGAAGTTTATGGGGTGGAACAATATCTGTTTCTTTAATGAAATGGGCGTCTACCGCTTCCTCTACATGATAGATAAAAAGGAGGAGCTGGTGGAGTTTTGCACCGATCAGTTGGGCCCCCTGCTGGACCGCACGGATCGGGAGAGGGGGAAAGAGGAGGATCTAATTGCCACCCTAGAGGCGTATTTACAGAACAACGGAAACCTGTCCAAGGCGGCGGAGGAGCTGTTTATACATGTCAATACCCTCACCTATCGGCTGAAAAAGATATCCGCGCTGCTGGGCCGTGACCTCAATGAGGCCAATGTGCGCTATAGCCTTTATCTGGCCATTATGATCCGGCGCATTTACTATGTGTAGCCTGTGATACAGAGCATTCGGTATAAGGAGTGTACTTATGGAATTTGCATTCTCTGATGTAAAGGATGGCATGCGTAGGGAGTTCAATGTGGACATTCCCATGGACGACGGTGCCGTTCTGCGGGCCGACATCTTCCGCCCCGATGACGGCGAACGGCATCCCGTCATTTTCACCTATGGCCCCTACGCAAAAGGGTTGGCGTTCCAGGACGGCTACCCCGACGCTTGGAATGCCATGTGCTTCGACCACCCGGACGTGCCCTACGGCTCCTCCAACCTTTACCAAAGCTGGGAGCTGGTGGACCCAGAGAAGTGGGTACCCGATGGCTACGTCTGCCTGCGGGTGGACTCCCGAGGGTGCGGGTGTTCCCCGGGATATGTGGATCACTTCTCTAAGCGGGAGACCGACGATATGGTGGCCTGCATCGCATGGGCAGCGGAACAGCCCTGGTCCAACGGCAAGGTGGGGATGAACGGAATATCCTATTACAGCATGAACGCTTGGCAGGCGGCGTCCAGAAACCCGCCCAATCTGGCGGCGGTTTGCTGCTGGGAGGGTTGTGGCGACTTCTACCGGGATGCGACACATCATGGGGGCATCATGTCCATGTTCTGGCCGGAATGGTACGACAATCAGGTGAGAAGTGTCCAATACGGCTTGGGTGATCGGGGCTGGAAGAGCCGGGTCACTGGGCAAAACGCCTCCGGTGAGGCGAACCTCACCGATGCAGAGCTGGCGGAAAACCGCTGCATGTTCGGCGATATGTTGCTGCAAAATCAAATGGACGGTCCCTTCTATCGGGAGCGGTCC
>CALCSA010000123.1 GCA_937894185.1 uncultured Clostridia bacterium
AGGAGGCAAAGCAGCCCCCGGGCAAACCGTCCCCGGTAAAACCACTGGACCCCAAAGCTGCCCAAGCAGATGGCCAGAAGAGCTTGAATCAGGACATCCCTGTGCCGGGGCTGAAACATGTGGAGCGGGGGTGGACCATCGGGCCGGGCATAGCCTTGTGCAGGGCGGCGATAGGAGTCGTACTCCCCTTGCTTGGAGTGATAAAAATCGTACTCTCTTTGTTTGGAACGATCGGAGTCGCCCTCCCGTTGCCCCGAACGAAAAGCCTCCCGCACCCGGGAAAAATTCCACCGGGATCGTGGTTCCGGTTCCGGCCCAGGCTGGGGAGAAGGCGGCGCCCCGGTCATCAGGTCGGTGCCGCAGTAGGGGCAAATTTTTTCTCCCTGATAAAATTCCCCGCCGCAGCCTTTGCAATATCTCATCTGTTATCCTCCTGCTATTGCCCGCAAAAAGGGAAGCCCCCGGTTTTTATCCCCGGCGATATCCCAGACCTCTTGAAAATCCCAGCCGGAAAAGGTAGCTTGTTCGGTAATTTCCTCCACGGTGCAGGCGGTTACCTCATAGGGCAGGTCTTGGGCGGAATAGCCCACCACCTTCCAGTTTTCCACCGGCTTTGCGTTGAGGTAGCAGTCGCTGACTACGCCGCTATTGATGAGGCCCACAAGGCCCCCTACCACCTTGGAGCTCACCTGCGTAAACACCTCGATAGAAGCGTAGCAGCGGGTAACGTAGCCGGTGACGGCTCCCGCCAGCCCTCCGATGCTGTGGGGCGTTTCATCCCCCTGCCCCTGAATGGCAGTGACACTGCCCAGAGCGTAGCAGTCGACCACGCCCGCTTCCTCCTGCACCTCTCCCACAAGGCCTCCCACCTGAGCGTGACCCGAAACCTGAGCGTTGGAGGCGCATTGCATCACCTTGCCCCCGCCGGCCTTGGATTGGGTGCCCTGCAGGATGCCGCAGATTCCCCCCACATTTTGCCCGGTGGCTTCCACCGTTCCCCGGAAGGAGCAGCCAAACACAAGGCCGCCGTTGCTTCCGGCGATTCCTCCCACCTGACTGCCGCCAGATACCCAGCCTCCGGTCAGATGGAGATTCTCCACCGTTCCGCCCGGCCCGATAATGCCAAAAAGGCCGGTGTTATCCTGTTCTCCCAGAATGGTCAGGCCAGAGATAATATGCCCCCCGCCGTCAAACTCTCCCAAAAATCCGGTACCGTCTTTGCCGATGGGGATAAAATCCATGCCCGCAAGATTCAGATCCTCTGCCAGCACCACCCGGGCACGGACAGCGTCCTCCTCCCCGGCATTGACCAGAACAGCAAAGGCGCAAAGCTCCTCCGGGGTGGAGATGGCAAGAAGCCCATCCTCCCCGGAGGAGCTTTGCGCCT
>CALCSA010000124.1 GCA_937894185.1 uncultured Clostridia bacterium
TGAAGGAGGGCCGGGCGATATCGGAAGGAGATTACGCCATTCCGGGAGTTCCGGGGACGGGAGCCAAACTGCGGCTGGAGTTCTTCGATCCTGTGGGAGGTGTGACGGGAAAACTGCTTCCCACGGGGAATCCCAAGGATATTGTTGATCTGGGGGAACGGGGCAAGTTTACCCTTTCCGTTGTGGATTCGGTGACGCCGGTGGTGTACCTGTTGGCAGAGGAGCTGGGGCTCAAGGGCACCGAGCTGCCCACCGAGGTAGAGGCCATGCCTCAGGTTCTCGCTTTGATGGAAGAGCTGCGCAGCCACGCCGCCGTGCTGGCAGGCATTGTCCAGCGCAAGGAGGACGCCACCGAGCACAGCCCCGCCTTCCCCAAGGTGGGATTTGTCTGCGCCCCACAGGATTATGTAAACCCCGAGGGAAGGCTTATCAAGGCAGAGGAGGTGGACCTGGTAGCGCGTCTGGGTTCCATGCAGAAGATGCACCGGGCCTATATGATTGGCGGAGCCGTCAGCACAGGGGCGGCGGCTACGATTCCCGGCACGGTGATCTGGGATGTAATGCGCCCCGAGGCCAGAGGGAGGGAAACCCTGCTGATCGGACATCCCTACGGCCCCATGGAGGTGGATATCTATCAGGAAGGCGGCAACATTACCTGTGAGGGGGTATACCGCACCGCACGCATGCTCATGGACGGCGTGGCCTATATTCCCCGTGCCTGTCTGGATTTGTAACCATGTATAAGGAGGTTGTGTGATGAAGAAGGTCTACTCTGATTTGCGCTCCGGCATTCTGTTGTTTGTCATTTCACTGCTGATGTACTTTGTACTGATTCCCGCCCAGATCAGCGTCAAGGCAGGTAAGAATCTGGCGGCCGACTTTTTCCCCAAGTTGACAGTGATTGTCTTTGGCCTTTGCGGCTTACTTCTGGCGGTTACCAGCGCTTATGATTTGTACCGTCGCCGGGAACAGGCGGCCAAAGAGCGGGCCCAAGGCCTCTGGAAGACCAACTACAAAGCGTTTTTGCCCCATGCCATCTTTCTGGTCAGCGCCATTGTGTATCTGATGCTGATGCAGTATCTGGGCTTTGTTCTTAGCAGCATCCCCTTCCTGATCTTTTTGCTGTGGCACTTTGGCAGCCCGAGCTGGGGTAAAAATTTGGTGATTGCGGCGGTGTATGTGCCCATTGTTTACCTTATCTTCAGCTATGGCTTTCGCATCCGGTTTCCAATGGGACCGCTGGGTTTTTAAGGGGGGAAAAATATGTCTTTAATACTGGAAACACTGGTAGGCTTTTTTTCGGTTCAGGTGTTGTTTGCCCTCCTGGCGGGGGTTGCCGTGGGAATCATCGGTGGCGGTCTGCCGGGCATCAGTCCCAGCATGACCATTGCCCTGCTGTTGCCCATCAGCCTCTACCTGCCCACTACGGTGGCTATCGCTCTGCTGATGGGAGCTTATCAGGGAGCCATGTTCGGCGGCTCGGTTTCGGCTATACTGATCAACACCCCGGGCACCGCCAGCGCCGCTGCCACCACTTTGGACGGCTATAAAATGGCCCTGAACGGGCAGGCGGGCAAAGCCCTGCTGATGGCCCTGTATGCCTCCTGCACCGGCGGCATCATTGGAACCATCATTCTGCTGGCCATGGCAAAGCCTTTGTCGGCAGTCACCCTCAAGTTCGGGCCGCCGGAATACTTTGGCCTGATGCTCCTTTCTCTGGCGCTGATTGCCGGTATCTCCGGCCGCTCTCTGCTCAAGGGGATCATCTCCGCCTCCATCGGCCTGCTCTTTGCCACGGTAGGCATGGACCCCATCTACGGCAGCAAGCGCTTTACCTTTGGCAACATCAATCTGGGGGACGGCATCCAGACCCTTTCAATCTTCATCGGCCTTTTTGCATTGGCGGAGGTGCTCAGTCAACTTTCTAAAGGCAAGGCGGATTTATACCAGAAGCCCAGCACCCTGACGGTGAACGACAAGCTGAGCTTTGCCGAATACTGGAGCCAAAAATCTAACATGATCATCTCCGGCGTGATGGGCGCGCTTATCGGTGTGCTGCCCGGCATCGGTGGAAGCACCGCCTGCTTTGTGGCCTATGCCGAGGCCCAGCGCCGCTCCAAGCACCCGGAAAAGTTCGGCACCGGCATTATCGACGGCGTTGCCGCTCCCGAGGCCGCCAACAATGCGGTTTGCGGTGGCGCTCTGGTCCCTATGCTCACCCTTGGCATTCCCGGCGATGTGGTCACCGCCATTCTGGTGGGAGCTCTCATCGCCCACGGCATCAAACCCGGACCCCTGCTGTTTATCGACGATATCGGCAGCGTTTATAAAGTGTACATCGCCCTGTTGCTTTCCGTTGTGGGGTTGCTGATCATCGGACGTTTGGGTATTCCTGTCTTTTCCAAGATTGTCAAGCTGCGCAAGGCGGTACTGCTGCCCCTGATCTTCATCATCTGTGTGGTGGGAACCTATAGCTCCCGGGCCAATCTCTTTGACACCATGATGATGGTAGGATTCGGCGCTTTGGGCTTTATTCTCAACAAAAACGGATTTCCCATTCCCCCTATGGTCATTGCCTTTGTCATCGGTACCCAGCTGGAAACAAGCCTGCGGCAAAGCCTGTTGCTTTCGGGTAACAACCCCGCTATCTTCTTTACCCGCCCAATTTCCTGCGTGCTAATTGTCGGCGCCATTGTTTTTGCGGCCTTTATGGTGCGGCGCAACCGGAAGATGGGGAACAAGGAAATCGTCGTCATCAACGACGCGGGAGAGGAAGAAGTCGTTTAGTCTGCGATCCAAATGGAGTGTGCTCCATGCAATAAAACAGTCAGTCATTGATGAAAGGAGTCCCTTTATGAAACGGTCTGTGTTTACTCGCGCTACCGCCCTTGTGTTTGCTCTGGTTCTGGCGCTTGCCGGCTGCGCTTCCGGCGGTGCCCCTGCTTCTTCCCCCGCGGCCGATGTCCCCCAGTCGCAGGAAGCGGCCCCGGCTCAATCTCAGGAGGCTTCCGCCCTGCCTGCCACCGATTTTCCCACCAAGCCGGTCGAAATCGTAGTGGGCTTTTCCGCCGGCGGCGGCACTCATCTGGCAGCGGAGCTGCTGACCCCCGAGGCCCCCAATTTTCTGGGGCAGCCCATTCAGATCACCTGTAAACCCGGTGCCGGCGGCGCGGTGGGAGCCACAGCGGTGGCCACCTCCAAGGCGGACGGCTACACCCTTTTGTACGCCACCATGTCCCTGCCCATTTCCCTGTACATGGATTCGGTTGATTTTAGTGCCGACGACTTTGTAGGTGTTGCTCTGGCCAGCGATGTGGCTCCCGCCCTGGCAGTCCGGGCCGACGCTCCCTTTGATACCGCCGAAGAACTGGTGGAGTACACAAAAGCTCATCCCGGCGAGTTTTCCTGGGGGCATCCCGGTGTGGGGTCCACCCTGCATGTGCTGGGTGCCAATATGCTCTTTGCCATGGATATCGTAAACGATGTCACCGAAATTCCCTTTGCCGGCACCTCTGAAAGCATCAGTGCTGTACTGGGCGGACATATTGGCGGAGCGGTCTGCTTCCCTGCCTCCCTCACCGAGCAGGTCAAGGCGGGAGAGCTGAAGATCATCGGTGTTTCCAGCCCTGAGCGGATCGCCGACCTGCCTGACGCTCCCACCTTTATTGAGCAGGGCTACAACGCCACCCTGACCTCTACCCGCGGCATCTTTGCTCCTGCCGATACTCCGCCCGAGGTTCTGGCCGTGCTGGACCAAGCCTTTGAAAAAATCATCACCAGCGAGGACTATGCCCGCCGGGGAGAGACTCTGGGCGAGCCCCCTGTCTACGCCAACGCTGCCGACTTTGACAAGATGTACCGGGAGCAGTGCGAAATGATCGAAAAACTTCTCAAGGAAATTGGGCTCATCGATTAACCAAAAAGGATTGATTACCATGGCAAACGTAGGTTTTCGTATTTTTACCGAGATCAACCGCCCGGAGCGCTCTTTGGTAGAGCGCTTCCGGGGCATCCCCGTGGCTAACATTTGCGACAATATGGGGAGAATTTATAGCGTACATAAAGGCATTAAGCCCTACAACAGCATCCCCCTGCTGGGAACAGCCATTACAGTCAAAGCTCCCTTGGGGGATAACCTGATGTTCCACAAGGCCATCGGCATGGCCCAGCCCGGCGACATCATCGCCGTGGACGGCGAAGGCTGCATCGACCACTCCCTCTGCGGGGAAATTATGATGCGGGAGGCCATCCAGCGGGGGATAGCAGGGTTTTTGATCGACGGCTGCATCCGGGATGTGGAGGCCCTGCGGGACCTGAATCTGAGCGTCTACGCAAGAGGAGTTCAGCCCAAAGGCCCCTACAAAAACGGCCCCGGGGAAATCAACGTCCCCGTCTGCATCGGGGGACAGGTAGTCTTGCCGGGAGATATTCTGGTGGGCGATACCGACGGTGTGGTGGTCATTCGTCCGGCAGACGCGGAAGAGGTATCTATGAAGGCCAAAAAGCACCACGAGATGGAAGAAGGCAAATTCCGCAACATTGAGGAAGGCACCCTGAATAAATCCTGGGTGGATCAGACTCTGACCCGGCTGGGCTGCGAGATTATTTAAAGGGGCACACCTCTATGGGACAAAACCTGATAGAAAAACTTATCACCTCTCACCTCATGGAGGGGGAGGCGGTGGCAGGCAGCCAGATTGCCATCCGCATGGATCAGACCCTGCTGCAGGACGCTTTGGGAACCATGGCCTGCCTTCAGTTCGAGGCCATGGGGCTGACTAAGCCCCAAACGGAGCTTTCCGTTCTGTACGTGGACCACAACACCCTGCAAACCGGCTTTGAAAACGCTGACGATCACCTGTTTTTACAGACCTTTTGCAAGCGGTACGGCCTGTACTTTTCCCGCCCCGGCAACGGCATCTGCCATCAGGTGCATCTGGAGCGCTTTGGCCGCCCGGGCAGAAGCCTTCTCGGCTCCGACTCCCACACCCCCACCGGCGGCGGTCTGGGGATGCTGGCCATTGGGGCGGGGGGGATGGATGTGGCGGTGGCTATGGGAACCGGTTCCTACCGGCTCACCATGCCCGGCGTCATCCGGGTCCTTCTCAAAGGCCGCCTACAGAACGGCTGCGCCGCCAAGGACATCATTCTGGAGGTG
>CALCSA010000125.1 GCA_937894185.1 uncultured Clostridia bacterium
GCATTTCTATGGCGGCCAACAAGATAAAGGGAATCCGGGCTGCAGTCTGCTCCGACACCTTCAGTGCCAAGATGACCCGGGCCCACAACAACGCCAATGTCCTGTGTATGGGCGGGCGGGTGGTGGGAGTGGGACTTGCCATCGAGCTGGTCGACGCCTTTTTGGACACGGAGTTTGAGGGCGAGCGCCATGCTCGCCGGGTGGGGCAGCTGGCCGACCTGGAGCAAAACCTATAACCTGCGTTTCTTTATACCGGAGGCTTCTTGTAACCGCAGGGAGTTGTTTGCCCGCAGGGGCAGGCTCTTGGACAGGCTGCAATTGCCAAGGGAAAGATCAATAGCCAACATCGTTGGAAAGAAAGACAGCCTTTAGATTAAGCCGATCCACACGGAAGGAGCAAAAACAATGCAAACACCAGTAATTTTTGATCATCCCCTGATTCAGCACAAGCTCACCCACCTGCGGGACAAAAACACCGGCACCAAGGAGTTCCGGGAGCTGATCTCGGAAATTTCCGGCCTGATGTGCTACGAGGCCACCCGTAATCTCCCCACTCAGGAAGCCCATGTGGAAACCCCCATCGGCCCCGCCAAAACCAAGGTGCTGGCAGGCCGCAAGCTGGCGGTTGTGCCCATTCTGCGGGCGGGCCTTGGCATGGTGGATGGCTTTTTGGATTTGATTCCCGCTGCCAAGGTAGGCCATATCGGCCTCTACCGGGACCCGGAGACCCATCTGCCGGTGGAATATTACTGCAAGCTGCCCCCGGATATCAGCGAGCGGGAAGTCTTTGTGGTGGACCCCATGCTGGCTACAGGAGGTTCGGCGGTGGACGCCATTCACCTCATCAAGGAAAAGGGCGCCCAGAACATTCATTTTCTCTGCATCATCGCTGCTCCCGAAGGGCTGGAGCTTCTGACCAAAAACCATCCCGATGTCAACGTCTACTGTGCCGCGCTGGATGAAAAACTCAACGAAAATGCTTACATCATCCCCGGTCTGGG
>CALCSA010000126.1 GCA_937894185.1 uncultured Clostridia bacterium
TCGGGGATGAACCCGGAGCGCACCCGGCAGGTGAACGAAGGATGGGATAAAGGGACCCGGTTTAATAAAAATATCGGAATTCAAAACATCCGGGAACGCATTCAACTGCATTTTGGCAAGGCGTATGGGCTGACCTACAGCAGTGAGCCCTATGTGGGAACCATAGCCGAGCTGATTCTGCCCATTATTCCGGGGGGTAACGATCAGCCAATTCAAGAGGAAGGAGAGGAGCTGCCGTGAAACGGGTATTAATTGTGGACGACGAATATCTGGTGCGTCTGGGACTGAAAACGACCATTGACTGGGAGTCTCATGGCTACCGGATTGTAGGCGAAGCAGCCAACGGGAAAGAAGCCTTGGAGCTGTTTGATCAAGTCAAGCCGGATATTCTGATGACGGATATCAAAATGGCGGTGATGGATGGTCTGGAGCTGCTTTCCGGTATCAAGGAGCTGGGCCGGCGGGTTCAGGTGGTGATTCTAAGCAACTACGACGACTTTTCTTATGCCAGAAAAGCCATGGCGCTGGGGGCATCCCGCTATCTGCTGAAATCGGAGATTAGCGAAACAACGCTGATTGAGATGCTTCACTCTCTGCGGCTGGAAGAAAAGGGCGACGGGGGATTGTCCCATGATCCGGAATCGGCGCGGCGAAAATACCTTCAAGAGCAATTGTTTGGGCTTTCCGTCGACGCCAATATTGATCCGGCCCTCCTCTCCCCTCCCCCGACCGGGCTGTTTCCCAATCCACCTTATTTAGCCATCAAGTGCGGTTGCCTTTCCCCCACCTTTGAAGATGTCCCGGAAATGCCTTTAAAAACCCTTAAATCGATCATCGCCTCCTCCTTTGATTTTGGGGATATCACCTGCTGTACGGCGGTGTTTAAAAGCAGCTTTTACCTTACGATGCTTTGTTCGGTGAAAAAGCTGGAGCCCCATTATATGGAGCGGGTGGAAGAACACTGCCGGGTGATGATACGTAACATTCGCAATTATCTGGATTTTGAGGTTCGGATAGGGGTAAGCGTGCTGGGGGATTCGGTGGATTTTCCCTGTATGCTGGCTCAGGCAGAGGAAGCGAGAAAGGACAGTTTTTTTACGCAAAACCCCATCACCATATTTGAAGAAAGGCCTGCGATTCCAGATTTGAAAGGTACCCGGGTAAGCCACTCCAAAGTCAAGCGGCTGGTTGGCGCCAAGAACGGAGCCCTTTTGACGGAATACATTAATCTGATCTTTTCCAGACTGGGGGCCCAGCAGTATTATCCGGCTGTCAAAAGCGCCTTTGTGGACTTTCTCTCGGTGGCAAAATCTATTTGTGAAGAACAGAATCTCGATCTTTCTACCGGCCTCAACCAAGTGAAGTTTGATTACGATAATCTCAGCCGCATTCCCTCTTTGGAGCATGCCAAACTCTATCTGCTGGATATCTATTCCACCATCTTTGAAGCAATGCAAAGCAACAACAGCAGCTATAGCTATACCATCCGCAAATGCATGGAATACATTGAAGAAAACTATGCCTTTAATATCTCTCAGGAGGATGTGGCCAATGCTGTTGAAATCAGCAGCAGCTACCTGTCTATGATCTTTAAGCAAGAGACCGGTATCAATTTTGTTGCTTATCTCAACGAATTCCGCATCAAAAAAGCCAAGGAGCTCCTCAAGGGTACCAACCTAAAAATTTACGAAATTGCGGAAAAGGTGGGATTTGCCAGCCCCTATTATTTTAGCCGAGTTTTTAAGGACTTGATAGGATGCTCCTGCAAGGAATACCGGGATCAAATTTATAATATTTAGGCAATATTTATATAATATATTGTGCAATCAGTTGTATTTAATTTGTTATATATAGTTTTTACTTAAAAAATTTGATAATTATCTTAAATTATTTGATAATTGTTAAAGAGTTGTCAGGTCCTTCGTAAAAGAATGCTGAATTTCAAAAATATCTGCATTTCTATTTAGAGGGGCTTTTTCTACAATGATAGATAAAGTACGTTGCAAGCCACAATACATTATAAGGAAAGTAGGAGGTATCATCCATGAGTCAGACCAAGCGTTTTAAGCAAGGTGTTTCTCTTTTCCTGGTTTTAACTTTGGCGATCGGAATGTTTGCCGGCTGCGGTGGTTCCGCGCAAACGCCCCCCAGCAGCAGTGCAGCCCCGGGTGCCAGCCCCGCCGCTCCCCAGAGCAATATTGCCGATGTACAGCAGCAGGCCCAAAGCTCCGGTGACTTTGATTGGAAGCAGTATGAGGGCACCACCGTCAAAGTCAGCTTTGTCCAGCATACCGTGGCGGACGCTATTGTTTCCAAGCTGCCGGAGTTCACCGAAAAAACCGGCATCAAGGTAGAGTATTCCATCACCCCGGAGGCCAGCTACTTTGACAAGCTCTCCACCTCCCTGTCCAGCCGCAGCGGAGACCCGGACCTGTTCATGTCTGGAGCCTATCAGCTTTGGGACTACTCCACCGCAGGCTTTGTAGAGGATTTGGACAACTTCCTGCAGGATGCCTCCAAAATTACCTCGGACTACGATTTTGAGGATATCGTTCCCAGTGCCGTGGCCGCTCTAAAATGGAACGGCATTCCCGGATACCCTGTGGGCGAAGGCGCTCAGCTTGCCCTGCCTCTGGCTTTTGAAATCTACTCTCTGGCCTATAACACCCGCGCGTTTGCCGAAAACAATCTGGAGGTTCCCAAAACCTATGAAGACCTGCTGAAGGTTTGCGATGCATTGCGGGGGTGGAACGGACCCGGCTCCTACGCCATTGCCCTTCGCGGTGCCCGAGACTGGGGTACTATCCATCCTGGATACATGAGTACCTACGCCAACTTTGGCGCTGTGGACTTTGCGCAGCAGGACGACAAGCTGGTCTCCATGGTCAACTCCCCTGAGGCCATTGCCATGACAGAATTCTGGGTGGAGCTCATCAAACGGGGCGGCTCCAGCTCCTGGTCCAACTACACCTGGTACGAAGCAGGCGCCGATCTAGGTGCCGGCAAGGCTGCCATGATGTTTGACGCCGACAACAACGGGATCCACCAGAACTGGGACGGCGCTTCCCAAGAGGCCGGAAACATTGCCTGGACTGTGATGCCCGTTGCCAAGGAAGGCGATACTCCCAATTCCAACTACTGGACCTGGGCTATGGCCATGAACAGCGCTTCTAAAAACAAGGATGCCGCATGGATGTTCCTGATGTACTTCACCAGCAAAGAATTTGCCCACTACGCCTCTGTAGACATGAACAGCCTGGATCCTGCCAGAACCTCTGTCTGGGATTCCGATGCCTTTAAGAGCAAGATGGCCAAGCAGCCCGGCTATATCGAAACCTACAACGCCACCATCGATAGCACCACCATCCTCTTTACCCCTCAACCCTATTTCTTCGAAACTACAACCGAATGGGCCGCCACTTTGCAGGATATCGTCGCTGGACAGTACAGTTCTGTGGAAGAAGGTATGAACGCTCTAAAAGCAAAAATCGACAAGGCTGTATCGGATATAGACCTTTCGGCCTACTATTAATCGGCCTACCCTGAGCGACTGAAAATCTGCCGTATCCGGGAATTCCGGGTACGGCAGATTTAAAAATCAAGCTTTTGATCTTTCGAATACAAAGGGGGAAACCCAATGCCAAAACTGAATGTCTCCCATCCAAGCATTAATTACAACGAGGTGCCGAAGAAAATACGGATGCGCCCCTATTATATTATCGCCCCGGGGCTGCTGATTTTGATCGGCATCCTGATTCCGTTTGCAACAGCCATCTTTCTGTCTCTGACCAACTACTCCTTCCGGCTGCCAACCTGGAAGCTAGTCGGGCTGAAAAACTGGATCGATACTCTCACCGATCCCAGCTTTTACCATGCTCTGTGGGTTACCATAAAATATGCCGTACTTTGCACCGGAACCCAAATGATTTTGGGCACTGTCATCGCTTTGTTATTGCGGAAGGATACCCGGTACAGCCGCATCCTCAAGGTATTGTTCACCTTCCCGTTGATGGTGGCTCCGGCCATCGCCGTTCTGATTTGGCAGCTGATGACCTCCAACTCCATCGGTGTACTGGAAAAACTGCTAAATATCTTTGGAATATATGGATTCCCTTGGGCTTCCAGCCATTCCACAGCTATGTTTACGGCAGTGCTGATCGATACTTGGGTCAATACCCCCTTTATTCTTCTGCTGGTGCTGGCGGGGCTACAGTCTTTACCCAAGTCCCCTTTTGAGGCAGCGGAAGTGGATGGAGCCAGCCGCTGGTTTATCTTTAAAACCCTAACCCTGCCCATGCTCAAACCTTTTCTATACATTGCGCTGCTGTTTCGGCTAATGGCTTCGCTGCAAGAATTCGGCATTATCTATGCCTTGACCAAAGGCGGGCCGGGAGATACCCTAATGAACATTTCCCTTACTGGCTATATGACCGCCTTTCAATACCAGAGGCTGGGGTCGGCTCTCCCCTATTTGCTGGTGCTGTGGACTATTGTCAACATTTCAGCCAAATTCTTGGTCAAGCGTCAGCGCAAGCTAGCAAAACAGGCGCAGGGCTACTGATAAGGAGGGAAACTCATGTCACAGCAAACCCAACTGGTGGACTCCGGCCAAAATCGCAAAACCATGCTGGTTCTGGAGGATTTTGGGCGCAATCTGGGACTGACCTTCTATGCCCTGTTTGCCCTGTTTCCATTGGTGTGGATGGTGATCTGTTCTTTTAAAGCAGATGCCGAAATGTATAACACCGTTTTTGTATTCACTCCCACTCTGGACAACTACAAGGCCGTGCTTCTGGGAACCGATTATTTTAAGGCTTTCTTTCAGAACCTGGTGGTTTCCGGCGGCGCCGTATTGCTTACGGTTGTGGCGGGAGTACCGGCGGCCTATTCTCTGGCCCGGTACGATTTTAAAAAGAAGGAAGACGTCGCTTTTCAGATTCTATCCTTCAAATTTGCCCCTGAAATTATGGTGATTCTTCCCGTGTTCCTCATCTTTCAGAAAATCGGGCTGTACGACACCTACTTTGGCCTGATTTGGGTCTATCAGCTGATCACCATGC
>CALCSA010000127.1 GCA_937894185.1 uncultured Clostridia bacterium
GGCGGTCGGCCAAAAGAATCTCCTGCCGCACCGGGTTCCCGGTGGTGATACAGCGGTGGTGAGCTTTTTGGGGGATGTAGTCGATGGCTTCGGGAACAGCCAGCAGCACCTTGTCCACATAGCGGGTGAGCAGCTTGGTGGTGACGCCGGGAAAGGCGTTCTGCTCGTGGGTTAAGGTGGGAATGCCCATCTTGGCGGCCTGACGCACCACCGGGCCGCTGACATAGCCTCCGGTTCCCATACAGACGTCGGGGGAAAAATCCCCGATGATCTTTGCCGCCTTTTGGGAGGCGGTGATAAGATAAACCGCCGCCATGGCGTTATTCTTCAGGTTGTGGAGACTCAGCCTGCGCTGGAAGCCCAACACCTCGATAGGGGCAAAGGGGTAACCCGCCGCGGGAACCAGCCGGGCCTCCATGCCTTTGGGATTTCCGGCAAATAAAAGCTGGGCGTCGGGAGGCCGCTTTTTCAGCACTCCCGCCACTGCCAGCGCCGGATTAATGTGTCCTGCGGTTCCCCCACAGGCAAACAGTACTTTGATGGGCATTGTGTTCGCTCCTTCGCCCCTTGGTAATGAGAAACCCTTGATATGATAGCACAAATGGTGGAGATGGAAAAGCTTCTTTGATTCGCAGGGCAGGGCCTAGATTTTTTCCATGGTGGCCTGACGGGAAATGGCCAGAACCACACCCATCTGACAGAGCAGCATCACCAAAGAGGAGCCCCCGTAAGAGAAGAAGGGAAGGGAAACTCCCGTGTTGGGTATAGTGTTGGTGACCACCATGATGTTGAGGATGGTTTGCAATCCCACCTGCGCGGTGAGCCCTACCGCCACCAGAGCGCCAAAGCGGTCCTTGCAGCGCATACCGATGACAAATCCCCGCCAGACCAGCAGGGCAAAGAGAATGAGGATGAGGGATGCTCCCACAAAACCCAACTCTTCGCACACAATGGAAAAAATAAAGTCGTTTTGGGGCTCGGGCAGATAGAGGTACTTTTGCCGGGAGTTGCCGATTCCCACCCCCATCAGCCCCCCGGAGCCGATGGCAAACAGGGACTGTATGGTCTGAAAACCGCTGTCCCGGGGGTCGGCAAAGGGGTCCCGCCAGGAAAGCAGCCGTTCCTGGGCGTATTCCACCACGTCGGGAATCATGATGAGTATCCCGATGGCCACAATTCCCATAATGGCAGCCAGCCCGAACCACTTCATATTAGTGCCGCCGATGAGCATCATAATGGCCCCGATGGCAAGCACCAGAATGGTGCCGGAAAGGTGAGGCTCCGCCACAATCAGGGCGGCCAGCATGGCCAAGATGGTGACAAAAGGCAGCACTCCGTACCGAAAACTGTCCATCCGGTGCTGGTTGACCACCGCCAGATGAGCAAAGAGGATAACAACGGCAAACTTTGCAATTTCCGAGGGCTGCACGTTAAAAAAGGGCAGGGGAATCCAGCGGCGGGCGTTGTTGATGGGGGGGCAGAACAGCACCACAATCAAAAGCAGAACGCTGATTCCCATAATGGGCCATGCAAGGCGCTCCAGCACCTTGTAGTTGACGGTGGAAATCATCAGCATCAGCACCACGCCTACAATGGCAAAAATCAGTTGGTTGGAAATAAAGGCGTAGGAGTTGTTCCGGTAGTAAAGGGCGTTGGCAAAGCTGGCGGAAAACAACATAATTAAACCGATGGTGAGGAGCAGCAGCACCAAAATCAAAAAGGTAAGGTCGATTCCGCCGGCTTTGGTGCTGAACAGGGAAAAAGGGGAACGCTTTGCACCGGATGCCTTGGCAGACTGCTTTGTCCGTCTTTC
>CALCSA010000128.1 GCA_937894185.1 uncultured Clostridia bacterium
CGGCCAACCCCGGAGGCGCCTACAATCCACTGTTTATCTACGGCGCGTCGGGACTTGGCAAAACCCACCTTCTCACCGCTGTCTACACCGAAATCGCCAAGAGCTTCCCGGGAAAAAAGCAGATCTTCGTCAAGGGGGAAGAATTCACCAACGAGCTGATTAACGCCATTTCCGAGCAGACCACCAAGGTCTTTCACGAAAAATACCGCTCTGCCGACGTGCTCCACATGGACGACGTTCAGTTTATCGGGGGCAAGGAAAGCACCCAGGAGGAGTTCTTCCACACCTTTAACTCCCTGTATCAGGAAGGCAAGCAGATCATCCTCACCTCCGACCGTCCGCCCAAGGAAATCAAAACTCTGGAGGACCGGCTGCGCACCCGCTTTGAATGGGGCCTTTTGGCCGATGTACAGCCCCCCGACTTTGAAACCAGAACCGCCATCATCCGCCGCAAGGCAGAGCAGATTGGCATTGAAGTGCCCACCGAAGTGGCGGAATACATCGCCAACCGGCTGAAAACCAACATCCGCCAGCTGGAAGGCGCGGTGAAGAAGCTAAAGGCCTACCAGATGCTTCAAAACTCCCCCCCTTCCATTATGGTGGCGCAAAATACCATTCGGGACATTCTCAACGACAACCAGCCCGTTCCCGTCACCATCGACCGGATCATCTCGGAGGTGGGCCGAACCTTTGGCATTTCCCCCAACGACATCCGCTCCAGCAAGCGCAGCGCCAACGTCTCCAACGCCCGGCAGATCAGCGTTTATGTGGTGCGGGAGATCACCCAGATTTCCATGCAGGCCATTGGGGAAGAATTTGGCGGCAGAGACCATTCTACCATGGTTTACGCCGTCCAGCAGGTGGAAAAAAACATGGCTAAAGACTCCCGCTACAAGGAGACGGTGGAGGACATTATCAAAAACATCCGCTCCAATTAATCCCTTTTTGCCCCGAAACCCTGAATTTCCACATTCAACCATTCACTTCTTTCCACAATCCACGACGAAAATTTTTGCACCCCGGCTTTTCCACGGGATTTTGAACTTTCTTTCCCCTTTCCACAAGGGCTTTTCCACGGGTTTCCCCCGCGAACATTTATTTTCCACCCCGGGGCTTTTCTTTCCCGGTCTTATGAAGAACCCTTGAATGTGGATTTTTCTTTTCGCAAACACAGTTTCACCGGTCTTTTGACATTTGAACAGGCCCTACTATTACTACTAAATATTATTATGCTTTGCTTTGCTAACAGAGCGTTTTAAAAACTTGTTAAAAAAAACCCGCCGGGAGGTAACCAATGAAATGTATCTGCAGTAAGATTATTTTGCGAGAGGCTCTCACCAATGTATCCCGGGTTATTGCCTCCAAAAGCAGTATCCCTGCTCTGGAAGGAGTGCAGCTCAAGGCTTACGGCAACTCTTTGACCCTAACGGGCTACGATATGGAAGCCGGTATCACCACCACCATAGACGCTCAGGTTTTGGCAGAAGGGGAAATCGTTCTCCCTGCCCGGCTGTTCTCGGATATGATTCGCAAAATGGCCGCTGAGGACGTCAGCATCTCTGTGGGAGAAAAACTCCTCACCGAAGTGGTGGGCGGCGCCGCCCGCTTTACCATTATGGGAATTGCCTCGGAAGAATTCCCCGAGCTGCCCCGGGTGGAAGAAGGAGAGAGCATCTCCCTTCCCCAGGATAAGCTTAAATCTATGATCGAGCAAACCTTATTTGCAATTGCCCAGACCGACACCAAGCCGGTCCACACCGGCAGCCTGTTTGATCTGTCGGAAGGAACTCTCCATGTGGTATCGGTGGACGGATACCGTCTGGCCCTGCGCAGCGAAGTGGTAGGCGGCGATCAAGCCATGAGCTTTGTGGTCCCCGGAAAGGTGCTGGGAGAAATTGTAAAACTTTTGAAGGATGACGGAGAAAATCCTGCATCCTTGACGGTGAGCCGCCGCCATATCGTATTTTCCATCGATCATTACAACGTCATCAGCCGCCTGCTGGAAGGGGAATTTCTGGACTATAAGGTATCCATTCCCCAAGGAGGCAAAACCACCGTCACCGCCAACACCCGGGAGTTTATCGAAGGGGTGGAGCGGGCCTCCCTGCTGATCTCCGACCGGTTGCGCAGTCCCTTGCGTATCTACTTTGACCCGGAGGGCAGCATTCAGATTTCCTGCTCCACCCCTTTGGGCAAAAGCTACGACGAGGTAGCCTGCACTCTAAAAGGGGAAGGTGTGGAGATGGGCTTTAACAACAAATATATTATGGACGCATTAAAGGCGTCTGGCAGCGATGAGGTGCGCCTGGAACTGTCGGGACCTCTGTCCCCCATCAAGGTGCTGCCTTTGGAGGGAGAGGAGTTCCTCTTTCTGGTGCTGCCGGTGAGGCTGAAACATGAAGGTTGAACCGATCGCCATTACCACTGATTTTATCAAGCTGGACAGCTTTTTAAAGTTTGCCGGTGTTTGCGGCACCGGCGGAGAGGCCAAACTCCTGATAAGCGAAGGTCAGGTACTGGTGGACGGGGAGGTCTGCACCATGCGGGGCAAAAAGCTGTATCCCGGAATGACGGTGCAGACAACCGACTGCAATATACGGTATGAGGTAGCAGGCGGTGTACGTTGAAGAACTAAGGCTTTCCGGCTTTCGCAACCTGTCGGATTTGGTTCTTCAGCCCCACAAAACCGTCAACGTCATCAGCGGCGACAACGCTCAGGGCAAAACCAATCTGCTGGAGTCCCTCTGGCTTTTTACCGGAGCCAGAAGCTTCCGGGGAGCCAAAGACAGCGACTACATCGGCTTTGGCGGCGAGCTGGCCAAGCTGGAGCTCTCCTTCTTTGCGGAAGGCAGAAGCCAGACAGCGGGGTTAACGCTGAGCGGAACCGGCGATAAAAAAAAGACGCTCCTCAACGGCATCAAGCTGGACCGGCGCTCTCTTCTTTCCGGGCGTTTTTGCGCCGTGGTCTTTTCTCCCGACCATCTGGAGCTGGTCAAGCGGGAGCCCCAAAAGCGGCGTAGCCTGCTGGATACCTCCCTGTGTCAGGCTTACCCCAAGTACGAAAAGGTACTGGACTCCTACGAAAAAATCCTGCGGCAGCGCTCTTTTGTCTTAAAGGATGCTCAGACAAACTCCCAGCTTTTGGATATGTTGGATGTCTGGGACAGCAGCTTGGTAGAGTATGGCGGCTACATCACCTGGATGCGGCTGCGGTACGCCGAAAAGCTGGCCGCTTACGCCGCGGAGGTCTATAAGGGTATTTCCGGCGGGAAGGAACGCTTTTCCGCCCGGTATTTTTCCAGCTGCGGGCCTGTGGGGACAAATCCCCAGCGGGGGGAAGTGACCGCCCTGATGGAAGAAGCGGTCAGGGAGTCCCGGGGACAGGATATAAAAATGGGACAAACAGGGGTAGGCCCCCACCGGGACGATCTGGAAATTGAGGTGGACGGCAAATCGGCTCGTTCCTTCGGCTCTCAGGGGCAGCAGAGAAGCTGCGTGCTGGCTCTCAAGCTGGCGGAGTGCCGGATCCTCGAGGAAGGGATGAAAGAGCCTCCCATCGTCCTTCTGGATGACGTAATGAGCGAATTGGACGAGGGAAGACGAAGCTATCTCCTCAATCAACTCACGGGGCGGCAGATTTTTATCACCTGCTGCGACGATGAGATGATTGAGTCCCTCAATGGCGGCAGGGTATTTCAGGTTTCCGGCGGTAAGGTTTTGTAGTGTTGTCAGAGCCGGATGAAATAAGGGAGGAATCAGGGTGTATTTGTATCTGGGGCAAACTACGGTGATCAACACCTTGGATGTCATCGGCATTTTTGATCTGGACAACACCTCTACCTCCCGGCTGACCCGGCAGTTTCTTCGGGAAGCTCAAAAAAAAGGCCGCATTGTAGAGGTTACCTCGGAAATACCTAAAAGCTTTGTCCTCTGTCATGAAAAAGATATGACCAAGGTTTATCTTTCTCAGATCGCCGCCGCCACACTTAAGAAACGGGCGGGCTTTTTGCGGGAGCTTGCGGCTTTGTAACGGTTGCAGATTCCGGCCAAAGGGCCGCAGTATCATAGAATCGGGAAGGAATGGAAAACCCATATGCAAAACAACCCCGAACTGGAAAACAAGCTGGAGATTTATGACGAAAATCAGATTCAGGTCCTGGAGGGCCTGGAAGCTGTTCGCAAGCGTCCCGGCATGTATATTGGAACCACCGGGCCACGGGGACTTCATCACCTGGTTTACGAAATCGTAGACAACTCCATTGACGAAGCTCTGGCAGGCTTTTGCGACCATATCGAGGTGCAGATTCTGCCGGGGGATATCGTCAAAATCTCCGACAATGGCCGGGGAATTCCCACGGGAATCCATCCCACTCAGGGGATTTCTACCCTGACGGTAGTCTTTACCCTTCTCCACGCCGGCGGAAAGTTTGGCGGCGGAGGTTACAACGTGTCTGGCGGCCTTCACGGCGTGGGCGCGTCGGTGGTCAACGCCTTGAGCCAGTGGCTGGAGGTGGAGGTCTGCAACGGCGAAACCCGCTTCTATCAGCGGTTTGAGCGAGGCATCGCCGTGACGGGGGTGGAAACCTCCCCCTGTAGCGACGAGCGGGGAACCCGCATCGCCTTTAAGCCGGATCCGGATATTTTTGAGGACACCACCTTTGACCACAATATCCTGCTGGACCGCCTGCGAGAGCAGGCCTTCCTCAACGCCGGCATTGCCATTACCATCACCGACCTGCGGGGTGTGGAGCCGCTATCCACCAGACTCAAGTACGACGGCGGCATCATCTCCTTTGTGGAGCACCTCAACCGGAACAAAGTCAAGATTCAGGAAGAGGTCATCTTTCTTTCCGCCAAGGCAGGCAGCTCCACCGCGGAAATCGCCATCCAGTACAACGATAGCTACAACACCCTGCTCCTTTCTTTTGCCAACAACATCCACACCGGAGAGGGTGGCACCCACGAGATCGGCTTTAAAAATGCCCTCACCCGGGTCATGAACGATTACGCCCGGAAGAACAACATCCTCAGGGAAAAGGACGCCAATCTTTCCGGCGAGGACGTGCGGGAGGGCATGACCGCCATTGTGTCGGTCAAGCTGTTGGACGCCCAGTTTGAGGGACAGACCAAGGGCAAGCTGGGGAATACCGACATCCGCACTTTGGTGGAGCAGGTGGTGAGCGAAAAACTGACCACCTACTTTGAAGAGAATCCAGCGTCGGCCCGAGCCATTTTGGAAAAGTCTCTGGGGGCCGCCAGAGCCCGGGAAGCCGCCCGGAAGGCCCGGGAACTGACCCGGCGTAAATCCGCGCTGGAAAACGCCTCCCTGCCCGGCAAACTGGCCGACTGCATCAACCGGGACAACATCACCACGGAAATCTACATCGTCGAGGGAGATTCCGCCGGCGGCTCGGCCAAACAGGGCCGGGACAGAACCTTTCAGGCCATTCTCCCTCTGTGGGGTAAGATGCTTAACGTGGAAAAGACAAGGCTGGACAAAGTGTATGGCAACGACAAGCTGATGCCTATTATCACCGCCTTGGGCTGCGGCATGGGCGAGGAGTTTGATATCGAAAAGCTGCGGTATGGCAAAGTCATCATCATGGCTGATGCCGACGTGGACGGCTCCCATATCCGCACGTTGCTCCTCACCTTCTTCTTCCGATTTATGGCGCCTCTCATCAAGGCGGGGCATATCTACATCGCCCAGCCTCCCCTCTACAAGCTGCAGCGGGGCAAGGATATGCGATACGCCTACTCCGACCGGGAGCGGGATAAATTCCTCAAGGAGATGAATCCCGAAGGCACCGGCCGGGTGGATATTCAGCGGTATAAGGGCCTTGGTGAAATGGACCCGGAGCAGCTGTGGGAGACTACCATGAACCCCGAGAACCGGTTTATCCTTCAGGTAACTCTTTCCGATGCGGCGGCTGCCGATGAAGTTTTTACCGTCCTCATGGGCGACAAGGTGCAGCCTCGCCGGGAGTTTATCGAGCAAAATGCCCGGTACGTCAGAAATCTGGACGTGTAACAAACCCGATGCTTTGAATCTGAGGTGGTGGAGAGGAATCTTCACCACAGTTTGGAACAATAGCCTGCGCTCCTGTGCGCAAAAGGTGGTTATAGAATGCAGGAATTGGATAACGAACGCATTATACAGGTGGACATTGAGGACGAGATGAAAAAATCCTTTTTGGATTATTCCATGTCGGTCATTGTCAGCCGGGCTCTGCCCGATGTGCGGGACGGACTCAAGCCGGTACACCGTCGGATTTTGTACACCATGTACGAGGACGGCTTTACCCCTGACAAGCCCCACCGGAAATGCGCCACCACAGTAGGCGACGTGCTGGGACGCTACCATCCCCACGGCGACGCTTCAGTTTATGACGCTCTGGTGCGTCTGGCTCAGGATTTTTCCCTGCGCTATCCTCTGGTAGACGGCCACGGCAACTTCGGTTCGGTGGACGGGGACCCCCCTGCCGCCTACCGGTACACCGAGGCCAGAATGAGCAAGATTTCTATCAACATGCTCACCGACATCGACAAAGAGACGGTGGACTTTGCCTCCAACTACGACGATCACCGTCAGGAGCCCACCGTTCTGCCCGCCCGGTTCCCCAATCTGCTGGTCAACGGCAGTATGGGCATTGCCGTGGGTATGGCAACCAATATCCCTCCTCACAATCTGGGGGAGGTCATTGACGGCGTCAACTGCCTCATAGACAATCCCGAGGCCACGCTGGATGAGCTGATGCAGTTTATTCAGGGGCCGGATTTTCCCACCGGAGGCATCATCATGGGCCGGGCGGGCATCCGCAGCGCCTACGCCACCGGCCGGGGCAAGATTGCTCTGCGGGGCCGGGCGGAAATCCGGGAGGGCAAAAACGGGCGGATGCAGATTGTCATCACCGAGCTGCCCTACACCGTCAACAAGGCAAGGCTGATTGAGCACATTGCCGAGCTGGTGAAAGACAAGCGGATTGACAGCATTTCCAACATTGCCGACCACTCCGACCGGGAGGGCATGGAGATTCTCATCGACCTCAAGCGGGACGCCAACGCTCAGGTCACCCTGAACCAGCTCTACTCCTTCACCCAGCTTCAGTCCAGCGAGGGCGTCAACATGCTGGCTCTCCACAACGGTGTGCCCAAGGTCATGACCCTCAAGGAGATGCTTGGCCACTACATTGACTTCCAGTGCGAGGTCATCCGTCGCAGGACGGAATACGATTTGCGCCGGGCCAAAGAGCGGGCTCATATTCTGGAAGGCTTGGTCATCGCCCAGGACAATATCGACGAAGTCATCGACATCTTCCGCACCTCCAAGACCATTCCCCAAGCCAAGGAACGGCTGATCGACCGGTTTGGCCTTTCTGATGAGCAGGCCACTGCCATTGCTCAGATGACCATGGGCAGACTCACTGGGCTGGAGCGGGAAAAGCTGGAGAATGAACTGGCCGAGCTGCGGGTAAAGATCGAAAACTTTGAGGCGATTTTGGCGGATCATGGCCGGATTCTGGCTTTGATCAAGGAAGAGCTGGACGAAATTCGCAAGAAGTACGCCGACCCCCGCCGGACAGAGATTCAGACCGTCACCGGTGAAGTGGACATCGAGGATCTGATCCCTGTAGAGGATCGGGTGATTACCCTGACCCACTACGGTTATCTCAAGGCTCAGGGTCTGGACACCTACAAGACGCAACGCCGGGGCGGCCGGGGTATTTCCGGTATGCAGCAGCGGGAAGAAGACTTTGTGGAGGAGCTGTTTATTGCTTCCACCCACGATTATATTATGTTCTTTACCAACCACGGCCGCTGCTACCGCCTGAAAACCTATGAGATCGGCGAGAGCAGCCGGGCCTCCAAGGGAACCAATGTGGTTAACCTTCTGCCCATTGAGGGGAACGAAAAAATTGCCGCTATGATCAAGATGAGCCGCTTTGACGAGGATTTGTATCTGGTGATGATGACTAAAAATGGCATCATCAAGCGAACTCACCTGAGCCAGTACCGCAATGTGAGGCGCGGCGGCCTCAACGCCATCAATCTGGATGAAGGGGACGAGCTTTGCGGCGTCCGCCTGACCACCGGAGACAACGAGCTTCTGGTGGCTACCCGGGCTGGCTACGCCATACGGTTTCAGGAGAGTGACGCCCGTTCTATGGGACGTGTCTCCCGGGGGGTCAAAGCCATCACTCTGCAAGGGGACGACAAGGTGGTGGACTTTGCCCGGATTCGCCACGACGGCTCCCTGCTCCTTACCGTATCGGTGGACGGCAAAGGACGGCGGACCGACGTTTCCGAGTACCGGCTCCAGACCCGGGGCGGCAAGGGAATCCGTAACTATTACACCGAAAAACACGGCGAGGTTGCGGGAGTTAAAATGGTGGACGAAGGGGACGAGGTCTTTGTCATCTCCGATGACGGCATCATCATCCGCATCTCGGTGGATGAGATCACCCAGCAAAGCCGTTACGGCAGCGGTGTGCGGGTGATGCGGGTAGAAGGGGACCGCAAGGTGGTTACTCTGGCCCGGGCTCCCCGGGATACGCTGGAAGAAAGCTCCGAGGAGGAAGTTTTGGAGTCTGAGGAAAGCACCTTTGCCTCCCCTGACGAGACGGCAGAAGAAAATTCTCCTGCCACAGAACAGGCAGCGGAGGATCTGCCGGAAAGCACCCAAAGCGATGAATCATAGATGCTGAGATAGCGATACCGCCCGTTATATAACGGGCGGTATCTTTTCCCACAGGGAAGGGAGATGCTCTCCCCTGTTTCGGTTAAAGACTGCTGGAAGGCAAAAGAAAAAGTCCGCAGAGTTTAGTCTGCGGACTTTAGGGTGAAGCTTTGGTTATTCCACCATAAACTTCTGGATGGAATCGACAAACGGGTCGGGGGAATCGGAATGGATGTTGACCTTGATGGGCTTGGAAAGATCTAACGAGAAGATGCCCATGATTGATTTGGCGTCAACGGCGTAGCGGCCGCTGACCAAATCAATCTCGTAATCGAATTGGGAGACAATGGAGACAAAATCTTTGACATCATTAATGGTGGACAGCATAACGTTGATGCTCTTCATAGTGTATCCTCCTTCATTGCAGAATTCCGGACGGAACCGGTTCTTCTGCTTGATTATACCGTTTGTTATCAATATAACAGCGAAAGGCCAATGCGTCAACCGATATTTGTGTTTTTTTAAAAAAGAGTCTATAATAATGTCTGCCATTAAAAAAGATAAGGGGGGCGGACAGGGTTTTCTGTCTGGCCGGGATAAGGAGGTATTCCATTGAACAAGCTGCGGGCTGCTTTTTACACCTTGGGCTGCAAGGTGAATCAATACGAAAGCCACGCCATGATGAGCGCTTTTGAAGAGGCGGGGTTTTCCATTGTAGAGCCGGAACAGGAGGCGGAGGTTTACGTCATCAATTCCTGCACCGTCACTGCCACCGGTGATAAAAAAAGCCGTCAGGCTCTGCGGCGCTTTCGCCGTCAGGCGCCTCATGGAGTGCTGGTGCTCTGCGGCTGCTTTCCGCAGGCTTTTCCCGATCAGGCCTCCCTTATCCCCGAGGCGGATATTATCATGGGCAGCAAAAACCGGGGGCAGGTTTTGCAGGCGGTGCAGGACCGTCTGGCCGGAGCAGAGCGTCTGGTGAAGATTCTCCCCCACTGCGTTGGCGAACCCTTCGAGCCCATGAAGACGGGGAACTTCCATTCCCGCACCCGGGCCTTTCTCAAGATTCAGGACGGCTGCGAGCGCCGGTGCTCCTACTGTATCATCCCCGATGCCAGAGGGCCTATTCGCTCCAAGCCATTGGAGGACATCCGGGAGGAGCTGGCCCTGTTGGGGGCGCAGGGCTACCGGGAAGTGGTGCTGGTGGGGATTAATCTAAGCTGCTATGGGCTGGATCTGGGGCTTTCCCTTACCGATGCTCTGGAACTTGCCTGTCATACCCCGGGAATTGACCGGGTGCGGCTGGGCTCTTTGGAGCCGGAGCTTCTCACCGACAAGATGATGGAGCGCTGGAAGCAGCTGCCGGGGCTCTGCCCCCAGTTTCATCTCTCCCTGCAAAGCGGCTGCGACGACACCTTACAGCGGATGAACCGGCAGTATGACACCGGAGAATACCGAAGAATCGCCGCTTCTTTGCGCAGCGCCTTCCCCGGCTGCGCCCTCACCACCGATGTGATGGTGGCATTTCCCGGGGAAACTCCCGAGGAGTACCGCAAGAGTGAGGCTTTTGTCCGGGAGATGAACTTTGCCCGGACTCATGTGTTTATCTACTCCCCCCGCCCGGGAACCCCCGCTGCTTTGATGACTCAAGTGGAGAAGCAGGAGGCCTCCCGCCGGGCTAAGGCCATGGCTTTGGCGGTGGAGGACTGCCAGCACCGCTTTTTACAGACCCAGCTGGGAAGCATCCAGCCGGTGCTCTGGGAAAACCGGGACAGCAAGGGGCTTTGGCAGGGGTACACCCCCAATTACACTCAGGTGTATCTGGATCACGAAGAGGAGCTTGGGGGTCAGATCATAGAGGCGGAGTTGACGCAGCTCTATCAGAACGGTTGTATGGGAAGGCTGGCGGGCGAATAGATGGAATATCAGGCAGGAACAATAGATGTTGCAGTGATAGGCGCCGGTCACGCGGGGATTGAGGCGGCGCTGGCTTGCGCCCGTCTGGGGATGCAGACCATTCTCTTTACCCTTTCTCTGGAAGCGGTGGCCAATCTGCCCTGTAACCCCTCCATCGGGGGGACGGCCAAGGGTCATTTGGTGCGGGAAATCGACGCTTTGGGCGGAGAGATGGGCCGGGCCGCCGACGCCATGACCTTGCAAAGCCGGATGCTTAACCGGGGCAAAGGCCCGGCGGTTCACAGCTTGCGAGCGCAAATCGACCGGTCGGGGTATCATCTCCACATGAAGAAGCTGCTGGAGCAGCAAAAGGGCCTGCTGCTGCGTCAGGCTGAGATTGTGGAGATTCGCACCGATGAAAAGGGCAGGGCCTGCGGGGTGGTTACCGAGCACGGGGCGGTTTGGCAGGCCAAGGCGGTGATTTTGTGCAGCGGAACTTATCTTCAGGCCAAGACCTTTGTGGGAGAAACCGTGCGGGAAAGTGGCCCCGATGGGTTGCAGCCCGCCAACCGCCTGACCTCCTGCCTCCTCAAGCTGGGGCTTCCCATCCGACGCTTTAAGACAGGGACTCCCGCCCGGGTGCACCGGGACAGCATTGACTTTGACCGGCTGGAGGTTCAACCGGGGGACGAGCCCATTGTCCCCTTCTCCTTTGAGACCAAGGAACCTCTGAACAATAAGGTGGACTGCCATATCGCCTACACCAACGAGGAAACCCATCGGATTATTGGGGAAAACCTGCACCGCTCCCCTCTTTACAGCGGTGTCATTAGCGGTGTTTCCACCCGTTACTGCCCCAGCTTGGAGGACAAGGTGGTGCGTTTTGCCGATAAATCCCGGCATCAGGTGTTTGTGGAGCCGGTGGGACTGGATACCGCCGAGATGTATTTGCAGGGGGCTTCCTCCTCTCTGCCGGAAGATGTTCAGATAGCCTTTTACCGCTCCATGGACGGGTTTTCCCGGGTGGAGATGATGCGGACTGCCTATGCCATTGAATACGACTGTCTGGATCCCCTTTCCCTTCGGCCCAATCTGGAATGCAAGGGAGTTCCCGGGCTGTTCACCGCCGGGCAGGTGAACGGGACTTCCGGCTACGAAGAGGCGGCGTCACAAGGTTTGGTAGCAGGAATTAACGCCACACACTATATATTGGGTAAATTACCTTTAATTTTGGAGCGAAGCAGCTCTTACATCGGCACCTTGATCGACGACCTCACCACCAAGGGCTGCATGGACCCTTACCGGATGATGACCTCCCGCTCGGAATATCGGCTGCTTTTGCGGCAGGACAATGCCGACGCCCGGCTCACACCTCTGGGCTATCAGCTGGGGCTGATCTCCCAAAGCCGCTGGAAAGACTTTCAGCACAAGATGGAGCTGATTGAACAGGAGCTCAAGCGCGTTAGAAAGGTCAACCTCTCCCCTACTCCGGAGCTGAACGAACTGGTTGTTTCACATGGAACATCCCCTGTCACCACGGGCGTGAAGCTGGCGGAGCTGATTCGCCGCCCTCAGTTGGATTACCTGTCTCTGGCTTTAGTGGATGAGGGTCGCCCGGTGCTGCCGGCAGATGTGGTGGAACAGGTAGAGCTTTCCATTAAATACGAGGGCTATATCAAAAAGCAGCTGGCTCAGGCGGAGGAACTTTCCCGCATTGAGCGGATTCTGCTGCCGGAGGATATGGATTATCAAAAGGTTGCCGGGATTCGTTTGGAGGCTCGGGAGAAGCTTAGCAGCATTCGGCCACGGAGTCTGGGGCAGGCTTCCCGAATTTCGGGGGTGAGCCCGGCAGATATTTCGGTGTTGATGATTTGGCTGGAAAGCCATGGGAGGAAGGCACATGACTGAGCTGAGGAAGATGGCTGGGGACGCAGGAATACTGCTGGATGACACCATGGTCAGGGCCTTTGAACAGTACCGGGAGATTCTGCTGGACTGGAACAGCCGGATGAACCTGACCGCCATTACCGATCCCCGGGAGATTTTGATTAAGCACTTTTTGGACAGCCTCCTGATTTTGCGGTGGCACGAGATACCTCAAAACGCAACGGTCATTGATGTGGGAACAGGGGCGGGATTTCCCGGTATTCCGCTGAAGATCGCGCGGCCGGATCTTCAGCTCACGCTGCTGGACAGCCTTAATAAAAGGGTGAACTTTTTAAAGGAGGTTTCCCGGCAGCTGGGTCAGGATAATCTCTGTATTCATGGCCGGGCAGAGGAGCTTGCCCATGAGAAGGAGCACCGGGAGCAGTACCATGTGGCCACAGCCCGGGCGGTGGCGTCTTTGCCGGCCCTCAGCGAATACTGCCTGCCTTTTGTCAAGACCGGGGGGATGTTTCTGGCCATGAAGGGTCCGGACAGCCAGGAGGAATTGGAGCAGTCCCGCCACGCCATTCAGATGATGGGGGGAACGGTGGAGGATGCCACTGTCTACACCTTGCCGGACAACTCGGGACGAACCTTGTATGCCATTAAAAAAGCATCGCAAACTTCGGCAAAGTTCCCCAGAAAGAAAGTCAAGATTACAAAGACGCCTTTATTATAAGGCGTCTTTTCTTTTTTTGACGGAAAAGGACTGACCAATCTCGCCAAAATACGGGTTGTCTCTGTGCTAAACTAAATGGTAGAAACTGGGGGCAGGTGATAGGGTTGGACTTACCGTTTATAAAAAAGCGGGCCAAGGAAATCAATAAAGTGATTCTTTTGCCGGTGAATGAAATTTTATCCAATCCCAATCAGCCCCGGCAATACTTTGACGAAGATGCCTTGGAGGAATTGTGCCAGAGCATTCTATCCAATGGACTGCTGCAACCTATTTCGGTGCGCCTTAACGAAAGCGGAGATTACGAGCTGATAGCAGGCGAGCGACGGCTGATGGCCTTCCGGCGATTGGGACGCTCCCAGATTCCAGCCATCCTTGAGGAGTACACCGACCAGCAAAGTTCTATGCTGGCGCTGATCGAAAACCTTCAGCGCAGAGACTTAAACTTTTTTGAGGAGGCCGTTGCCATTGATCGGCTAATGCGGGATTTGGAGCTGACTCAGCAGCAGATCAGCATGAAGATTGGCAAGGCTCAGTCTACAGTTGCCAATAAGCTTAGGCTACTGCGGTATCCCTGTAGCCTTCGGGATCGGATGCTGGAAGCAGGGCTTACCGAGCGCCATGCACGGGCAATTCTAAAATTGCCGGATTTTGAAGATCCTAAACACATTGAATTTATTATTAAGCACAAGTTCAACGTGGAGCAAACCGAAAGCTATGTGGCAGATTGCCTGCGCAAGCTGGAACCCAAAACTCCCTCCACCCGGCTGGTAATCATTAAAGATATGCGAATTTTCTTAAACTCTATTAACAAGGCCGTCAAGCTGATGCAAAGTGCCGGAATTCAGGTGGACTCTCAAAAGGCAGAAACCGATGAGTTTGTGGAAATGACCATTCGCGTTCCAAAGGCAGCAGTGTATCGAAAAAAAGAGGCTGCCTATTAATCGCACTACTATATCCATTTGGATTTAGTATAAATACTCCTGTGCTGATTGCAACAAAAGTCGTCTTCGGACGGCTTTTGTTGTTTTTTATCCCCTTGTTCCACGTGGAACAGAAAACAGGGTAGATATTTGCGTTCTAAAATGCTATACTAGAAGGCATAATCAGGTTAACGATCATAAAAAAAGAAGGCAGGGGTGCAAGTGGGCAGGATCATTGCGGTAGCCAATCAGAAGGGTGGCGTGGGAAAAACAACCACAGCTGTCAATTTGGCGTCCGCCTTGGGACGTGCCGGAAAAAAGGTTCTGGTGGTGGATGTGGACCCCCAAGGCAATGCCACCAGCGGTTTGGGCGTCAATAAGCGGCAAACCGCGTTTTCTACATACAACCTTTTGATTGCGGATGCCAACATCGAGGATGTTCTGGTTCGGACAAGCTATCAAAATCTGGACCTGCTTCCTTCTAATATGAATTTGGCCGGGGTGGAAATTGAACTGGTGGAGATGGAGGAACGAGCCTATCGCCTTCGTCAGGCTATCGCGCCGGTGAAGGATCAGTATGATTTTATCTTTATCGACTGTCCCCCCTCTCTGGGGCTTATCACTCTCAATGCATTGGCGGCGGCCCAGGGGTTGTTGGTTCCCATTCAGTGCGAATACTACGCGCTGGAGGGCCTTAGTCAGCTGGTTTCCACCGTGCGTCAGGTGAAGCGGATGTACAATCCCGACATCGACTTTGAAGGGGTGCTTCTCACCATGTTTGACAATCGCCTGAACCTGACGGTGC
>CALCSA010000129.1 GCA_937894185.1 uncultured Clostridia bacterium
CACCATTAAGGAGAACCTGCGTTGGGGCAACCAAGGCGCCTCGGACGAGGAGTTGGAATACGTCTGCCGGTTGGCCTGCGCCCACGAGTTTATCCAGACCTTTCCCGATGGGTACGATACCTATATCGAGCAGGGAGGCACCAACGTCTCCGGCGGGCAAAAGCAGCGGCTCTGCATCGCCCGCGCTCTCCTGAAAAAGCCTAAGATTCTGATTCTGGATGACTCCACCTCGGCGGTGGACACCAAGACAGACGCCCGCATCCGTCAGGCCTTTGCGCAGGAGATTCCCCACACTACCAAGCTGATCATCACTCAGCGGGCAGCTTCGGTGGAGCACGCCGACAAAATTGTGGTGCTGGATGAGGGCGAAATCGCCGATGTCGGCTCCCATGAGGAGCTGATGGAGCGTTGCAGCATTTACCGGGAGGTATACACCTCCCAGCAGAAGGGAGACGGCGTGGATGAGGCAGTCTAGACATGGTCACGGCCCAAAAGGCGGCCTGAACCGGGGGCAGAATTTTCAGGAGGCCAAGGGGAACATGGCGCGGCTTCTCAAATACATGGCCCGCTACAAGGTGCATCTGATTCTGGTAGCCGTCTTTATTCTGGTCAACGCCTATGCCATGGTGCAGGGCAACCTGTTTTTGCAGACTCTGATTGACCAGCACATCCTTCCCCTGACACAGGTGGAAAACCCCGACTTTTCCCGGATGCTGGGGGCCATTCTCAGGATGGCGGGGCTCTATCTTATTGGTGTGGTAGCCTCCTTTGCTTACAACCGGGTAATGGTTGTAGTCTCTCAGGGAACCCAAAAGCAAATTCGGGACGAATTATTTTCCCACATGCAGCGCCTGCCCCTGCGGTACTTCGACACCCACACCCATGGGGATCTGATGAGCCGCTACACCAACGACATCGACACCCTGCGGCAGCTTCTTTCCCAGAGCATCCCCCAGCTGTTGAGCTCCGGTGTTTCCCTGCTTTTTGTCTTTATCGCCATGCTCACCGTCAGCCTTCCCCTCACCGGCCTTGTGGTGGCCATGGTCTTTGTCATGACCAAGGTGGTGGGCCGGGTGGGCGGTTCCAGCGCCCGCCACGGCCAAAAGGTGGTCAAGGTCTTCTGCTATGAGGAGCAGGCCAAGGAAAAGTTCAACGCCCTCAATCAGGAGCTTTGCGCCGCCACTACCCAAGCCAACCGGCTAGCCAACTCCCTGATGCCTCTGATGATGAATCTGGGCAACATCCAGTATGTCCTCATCGCCATTGTGGGGGGACTGCTGGCCATTGGCGGAGTGGGGGGCCTCACTCTGGGGGGCATCGCCTCCTTCCTGCAGCTTTCCCGCTCTTTTTCCGGCCCCATCGGTCAGGTGAGCCAGCAGATCAACTCGGTGATCATGGCGCTGGCCGGAGCCGGCCGCATCTTCCAGCTGATGGACGAAGCCCCCGAGGAGGACAGCGGCTCCGTCACTCTGGTCAACGCCTGCTACAGTCAGGACGGCACCTTGCGGGAGTGTGAGGAGCGGACCAACCTCTGGGCTTGGAAGCAACCTCACGACGATGGCTCCGTCACCTACCACAAGCTGGAAGGGGATGTGCGCTTTGATCAAGTAGACTTTGCCTATGTGGAGGATAAACCGGTGCTCTACGACATCTCCCTCTTTGCAAAGCCGGGGCAGAAGGTTGCTTTTGTAGGGGCCACCGGAGCGGGCAAAACCACCATCACCAACCTGATCAACCGCTTTTATGATCTGTCACAGGGCAGAATCCTCTATGACGGTATCAACATCACCCGGATGAAGAAAGCCGACCTGCGCCGCTCCTTGGGGATGGTGTTGCAGGATACCAACCTTTTTACCGGAACCGTGATGGAAAATATCCGCTACGGCCGTCTGGACGCCACCGACGGGGAGGTGTATGCCGCCGCCAAACTGGCGGGAGCCCACGGGTTTATCAAGCGGCTGCCCCAAGGGTACGACACCCTCATCGATGGGGACGGCTCGGGGCTTTCTCAGGGGCAGCGCCAGCTGATCTCCATTGCCCGGGCGGCGGTGGCCGATCCCCCGGTGATGATTCTGGACGAAGCTACCTCCTCCATTGATACCCGAACCGAGAGCATTGTCCAGCGGGGAATGGACTCTTTGATGACAGGGCGAACCACCTTTGTCATTGCCCACCGGCTGAGCACCGTGCGCAACTCCGATGTCATCATGGTGCTGGAGCTGGGCCGGATCATCGAGCGGGGCAGCCAT
>CALCSA010000130.1 GCA_937894185.1 uncultured Clostridia bacterium
CAAGGCCAGCTTGGCCGAAACCGTATCGATGGCGTCTATGACATAATCGGGAGCGGGGTCCAGCAATTGTGCCACGTTTTCCGGCAAAACAAACAGCTCCCGCACTTCCACGCTGACTTGGGGAGCTACCAGTGCAATTCGGCCAGCCATAGCCTGAGTTTTCAGCTCTCCCACCGTTTGGGTGGTTGCCAACAGCTGGCGGTTGAGGTTGGAAAGGGCCACACGGTCACTGTCCACCAGCAAAAGAGTTCCCACACCGCAGCGGGCCAGAGCCTCGGCTGCGTGGGACCCCACACCTCCCAGTCCAATGACCGCCACCCGGGCCTGAGCCAGCCGGGCCAAAGCGGCTTTTCCCAGCAGCAGCTCCGCCCGGGACAGTGAGTGCTCCATCCAATCACCTGCCTGTAGTATTTGATCCTGTCATTGGTTCACTTGAACCCACGCTGCGGCGTGCCGGCAAACGTTGCCGGCTGTTTTAAAACGCCAAGGATTTTTTAAAGGATTGACTGATATCAGCTATACTATATCACAAAACCGGAACCTATTTCTGAACAATTTAAAAACGGCTGAAAAAACCGCCCTCTCACCGGTTGGGCGGTTGTTTCGCGCGGCATAATCAAGAACAAATCACTGGTTTTGCAGGAACTTCACAAAGGCATCGGCTTGCTTTTGCAGGTGAATGGCGCTGGAGTCCAGCTTTAATTTCTTTTCGTCATCCAACTGCTGCCATCCGTTGGGAATGGTCAGACGGGGCCAGTTCATCACCTTCATATTCAAAAGGCTGATCAGTGTAACCAGATGATCCTGAGCGATGCCTGTTCCCGACATGCCAAGGCTGATTCCGCTGATAGCAGCAGGCTTTTTGGCCAAAACCTGCGACCCGCCTTTTTCCATGGGACGGGACAGCCAGTCGATGAGATTTTTGAGTACGCCGGGGAAAAAGTGGTTGTATTCCGGCGTGAAAAACCACACGCCGTCGGCAGAGAGCACCGCCTGCCGAATCCGCTGCACCGACTCCGGGGGCGGATATTCCATGTCCTCGTTGAACAGCGGGACATCGGCGTAGTCCAGCAGCTCAAACTCCGCCCGGTACCCCACCGCTTCCTTAGCCAGCAGAGCCAGCTGGCGGTTGTAGGAATCGCCCCGCAGCGAGCCGGCAATGGCAACAATGTCAGGTTTACTCATTCAAAAACTCCATTTCCTCCTGTGATGTCACTGTTTTCAGTATAACAAAAAAACCGGGATAAATTCCTCAAACCGGAAAGCCTGTTAGCACTAATCCCGCAGTTCCTGCATTCGACCCAACAGAGCGGCTCCAATCATGCCGGCATCGTTGCCCAAGGTGCAGATTTGCAGCCGGGTGCTGGGAAGATGGGAGCCGCCGTAAATCTCCCGGCTCACCTTTTCCCTCAAGGGCAGCAGGAGAGTGTCCCCCTCTTTGGAGACGCCGCCGCCAAGGCAGATCAGCTCCGGCTGCAGGGCGTTGATGATGTTGACGATGCCGCAGGCCAGATAGTCGAGGAACAAATCCACCACCCGGCTTCCGGCCGCATCCCCCGCCTTCATGGCGTCAAAGGCGGTGCGGGCGCTCACTTTACCCTGCTTCTTGGCGATGGAATGCATCAGGCTTGCCGGCGCGCGCTCCATTTCCTCCCGGGTGAGATTGGTCAGTCCGGTGGCGGAAGCATAGGCTTCCAGACAACCCTTGCGGCCGCAGCTGCAGAGCCTGCCCCCCTGAGCAATGACCATGTGGCCGAATTCCCCGCCACCACAGTAATGCCCGCCCAGCATCCGGCGGTTCAGGATGATCCCCGACCCCATTCCGGTGCCGATAGTGAGCACCACCACGCTGGCGGAACCCTTGGCACTACCGGCCAAGTACTCTCCCACCGCCGCCACATTGGCGTCGTTTTGCACGTAGACCGGGAGGGGGCGGGGCAGGCGGCGGGCCAGCTCCTCTTTCAAGGGAAAGTCCCACCAATCCAGATTGGTGGCGTAAAGGACAACACCCCGGTTGGGGTCCACCGTGCCGGGAGCCCCCGCTCCCAGATCCCCCACCTGTTCCCATGTCAGATGCTCCGCCTCCAGCAGGCGGCCCGCGGCCTCCACAACATCTTGGCAGATAGCCTGAGCCGACCGGGGCAGAGCCGTTGGAATCGCAAGGGATCGGAGCAGTTTCCCCTCATCATCTACCAGTCCAATCTTGATGGTGGTGCCCCCCAAGTCCACGCCCAGATGTACCACGCTACTCCTCCTTCTCATGCTCCACTGCCCGGCCCTTGTCGCCCGGCTTGGATGCCGCTTCTTTGTCTGGCGATCACCTACATTATATCATAAATTTCCAAATCTCCAATGGCTTTTAGGGTTTAAAGGCCCCTGTCGGCTAAAATACAATCATGGGGAGAACCGCCTCGGCCGGAGCCACGCTCAAAAGGAAGTCCACGCCCTCCCGGGCCCCCGCCTCCTGCAAGGCTTCCCGGGCGGTGAGGTAGGCGATGTCCGGCAGGTTGTTGTTCTGGCTCAGGTGCCCCAGCACAAAGCGGGTGGTTCCCCGCTGTGCCAGATAGGTGGCCAGCAGCGCCCCCGCCTCGTTGGAAAGGTGGCCCCACTCCCCCTGAACCCGCCGCTTGAGGAACCACGGGTAGGCTCCCGCCTGCAACATGGCCGGATCGTAGTTGGATTCCAGCAGAACCAGATCGCAGCCAGTTAATGCGGAGCGTATCCCGTCGTGAACGTGACCCAAATCGGTGGCAATTCCCACTGTCCTGCCGTCGGGCATGCAAAAGCGCAGGCCCACCGGGTCTGCGGCATCGTGGGGAGTGGCAAAGGAGTGAATGCCGATCCCCGCCAGTTCCTGTTCACCGGCCAGCTCTACCAAAACGGCTCCCGGCGGCAGGGCCCCCTTGGCCTCCAAGGCAGAAAGGGTCCCACGGGAAGCGTAAACCGGAAGCTGAAACCGGCGGACCAGAGAGCACAGCCCCTTGACATGGTCGGTGTGTTCGTGGGTGATCACCACCCCCGCCAGCTCCTCCAGCGCCACGTCCAGACTGTCCAGTGCCTTCTTCAGGTTGCGGGGGCCCAAACCGGCATCCACCAGCAGAGAGGCTCCGCCCCCCGATATGTAATAGCAGTTCCCTTTGCTGGAAC
The DNA here is from genome assembly GCA_937894185.1 of uncultured Clostridia bacterium. Lineage (GTDB taxonomy): Bacteria > Bacillota > Clostridia > Oscillospirales > Ruminococcaceae > WRAV01. The sequence continues at coordinate 3,148 of CALCSA010000130.1, forward strand.
TGCACAAGGTGCAAAAGCGCGACATATTTCCTCCCAATCACATCAGGCCAGAGGTTTTTGAGATTCCGGCTTCGAGACGGCAGACCCTGCGGTCAGCGCCGCAGAATCCGGGGGCGGAACCATCTGATGTATAGTGTATAGTGCCGGGTCAGGGCCATATCGTAGATGACAAAAATCACATTGCCCAAGGCCAGCAGGATCAGGGCCGTGTACCTGCCAAAATCCCCTAAATCATCCAGCAGCTCCTTCATCCCCAACACATAAAAGACAAAGGCAAAGCCTCCCACCACCGAAGCGTTGAAGATAAATATCTTGACGAAGTACTCCAGAATGCGGCTGGGCAAGCGCTCCAGCCTTTGCTTGAG
>CALCSA010000131.1 GCA_937894185.1 uncultured Clostridia bacterium
GATCAGAAGCTCCGCTCCCATGGGAGCCAGCCTGTCAAACAATTCTCCGGCGGTTTCCTCCGGGCCGATGGGGGTTTCTTTCTTGAGGATCATATCCCCGGTGTCCATCCCCTCTGCCATATACATGGTGGTGACGCCGGTTACCTCATCCCCCCGGATGATGCTCCACTGAATGGGAGCCGCTCCCCGCAACCGGGGCAGCAGGGAGGCGTGGACGTTGATGCAGCCCAAGGGGGGAAGCTCTAAAATCTCGGGGGGAAGGATGCGCCCGTAGGCCACCACCACAAGGATGTCAGGCTTTAGGTCCCGCAGCAGGGCAAGGGCGGAGCCGTCCCGCAGGTTGGAGGGCTGAAACACCGGCAGGCCGTGCTCCAGCGCCAGCTCCTTGACAGGTGGGGGCTGCAGATGCATTCCCCGGCCCTTGGGCCGGTCGGGCTGCGAAAAGATCCCCGTCACCCGGTGACCCGCCTGAATCAGCCGGCTCAGGCAGGGGACGGCAAAATCCGGCGTTCCCATAAACACGATGTTGAAAGGCAAAGCAAAATACCTCCCTATGATTTTGAGGGGCTGCTTACAGTTGAATTCGGTAAATGCGGCTGGCGTTCTCACTTTCCACAGCGACGATGGAGCCTCCGTCGGGGGCAAAGCGGGCCGCTACCGACTGTGGGGTTTCCAACAGGTCCACCGATTCTCCCGTGGAAAGATTCAGCAGGACGGTGACCCAGCCCTTTCCCGCAGGCTTGCACAGAATCACCTGATCGCCAAAGACATCCTGCACGCTGCTGGCAGAGTTGTAAAAAGTGCCGCGAACCCGGTTGAGCATCTCTCCGCTAAAGACACTGTAGCTGCGCAGGGAGGAGGAATCGGCCACCAGAATACTGCGGCTGTCGGCGGACCAGAAAGGGGTAAACTCGTACCGGGAGAACATATCGTCCTCGTCGTCGGAGCGGACGGTTCCGGTCATATCGATTTCCAGCAGAAACTCCCCTTCCCGGCTGCCGATCAGCATACCGTTGCCGCTTTGGTCGGTGAGGTTTTGTCGGCTGATGAGAAACCGCTGGCCATCGGGGGCCCACAGCATCTGATTGCCGTAGATGCCGCTGTCGTCGTTGCGGGCCACCCGGATATTATCCACATCCTCGGCCATGTTTTCCAGCACCACTCCGCTGTCGTCCCGGCGCAGCAGCAAATTCCCCAAGGCGGCGGAACCGCTGGCATTGGGCGCGGTATCCTTCAGAGAAAAATCCCCGGAATTGACGGTGTAGATGGTGGTGGCGTCGTAGAAATAAAGGGTATCTTCCACCTCCTCCACCCGGTGGACGGTGGCGTCGGGCAGGGTGATGATAAAGGATTCCTCCTGTACCTTCCAGTCAAAAAGGAGGGCTTTGGACATGATGACGTTTCCGGTCACGCTCTGCCGCCCATCGGCCACCACCAGCACCAGCCTGTCCCGGTCCAGCCAGTTCATGGTCTGAAGCCGCCATGTAACCTCCTGGGGCAAACCGGCAATGTCAAAGTAGGAGATATTTTCCCCCTCCTGCTGAAAGGAGATGGGAAAGACGGCGGACTCATCCAGAGCTTGCCCCGCCACAGCGGCGGGGAAAAAGCTCTGAGGCACAGCGCTTTCCGGGGGCTCTTTTTCTAAAAAACGCAGGCTGGTATGGCCGCAGCCTCCCAGAGAAAGGAGCAGAGCCATGGCCAGCAATAAAGCGGATAAAAAAGATGCAGATAATTTCATAAGCTACTCCAAACATCGGGGTCTGCTTCTGCCGCAAAAGGGCAGGGGAGGGAGCCGTTGCCTGCCCGTGAGAGGATGGGCGTGGAACAAATGGCTCCCTATGAGCATACCCTAAAAATCAAGATGGTAGATGCGTCGGGCATTTTCAGCAAAGACAG
>CALCSA010000132.1 GCA_937894185.1 uncultured Clostridia bacterium
CGTTGGTTCGAGTCCAACTTGGGGAGCCAGAATAATATGCCGCCGAGTGCCGATTCGGCGGCATATTATTGTATTTTTAACCAAGCATCAGGGCCATTAGCTCAGTTGGTTAGAGCCACCGGCTCATAACCGGTCGGTCCGGGGTTCGAGTCCCTGATGGCCCACCAGAGATGAAAGATTTAGAATAATCTTCCTGTTTGGGAGTTATTCTATTTCTTTTTTTGCCTTTATAAGGTATAATAAGAGCATATGGAAAACTGAATGTCCATCTTTATAGATAATGGGAGCAGTCTGCAAAAGGGCAAAAGAAAAGGCCGGACTTGCCGTTGGACAAGCCCGGGACCTTATAGATTGCTATTAGTCTAGGATTAGCGTGGGTGCGGTGTAAACCCTTGCCTTCAGTTCCTGATCCAACAGGTAAAGCCCTTTGGGATCGGAACCAAACAGCTCATACTTTTGAATGAGATCGTTGGCGTTTTTCTCTTCCTCTCCCTGCTCCTTGACGAACCAGTTGAGGAATTCAATGCTGCGGTAATCTCTCTCCTCGTGGGCAGCTGCAAAGATGTTGTGGATGGAAGCTGTCACTTCTTTTTCATGGCTGAGGGTCTTGTGCAGGGGTGCTCCGTAGTCGCTGTAGCTCTCCTGAGGGGCGTCAATGGGCAGCAGAGTGACCTTTTGGTCATTGTTATGCAGGTAAGTGCGGATAAGCATGGCATGGTCCCGCTCCTCCTGAGCCTGAATGTAGAACCAGTTCTCAAAGCCTTCTAGGCCCCGCTCATTGTAGTAGTTGGCCATATCCAGATACAAATACCCGGAATACAGTTCCTTCATAATCTGCTCGTTAAGCAGGTTGGCAATTCTTTCCGTCATACGATCCTCTCCTTATTTTGTAGTTTGCGATTTGCGGCTTAAACAGCCAGCATATTCAGGATTTCTTTTTTAGGGCGCACTCCCATTACGGAGTTTACCACCTTGCCTTGGTTCATAACCACCAGAGTGGGGATGCTCATCACCTGAAAGCGTTGAGCCAGCTCCGGCTCTTCGTCAATGTTGACTTTGCAGATCTTGGCATTGCTGACCTCGTGAGCGATCTCCTCAATGACGGGGGAAAGCATTTTGCATGGCATGCACCAGTTGGCATAAAAGTCGATCAGAACCGGCGTGGAGGATTCCAGCACTTCGCTCTTGAAGTTATCATTGGTTACGTGAACTGTCATTATGTACACTCCTCTATTGCTTATATATTCCCGTTGCGAATGATTCTTTAATGGTATTGTACCCCATAAGCAGAACTGCTTCTGTGATTATATCACAATCTTATAGTGACTTGGTCACTGATGACAACTGGACCAAAATGATATAGTTTACCTAGTAGTTCGCCGGGGCTGGAGCAAACCAGCAGACGGCTCCGGTATCATAGGATACAACCATAAAAAAAGAATGGAAGGAGTCATGTGAAAATGGAACAAAACGAATATAACCGTATGCCGCTGATTGGAGATGCTGCTCCCAGCTTTCAGGCTGTCACCACTCAGGGGGAAATCAACTTCCCTGCAGATTACAAAGGCAAATGGGTGATTTTGTTTTCCCACCCCGCAGACTTTACCCCGGTCTGCACCACTGAGTTTATGACCTTTGCCTCTATGATGGATGAGTTCAAAGAGTTGAACACCGAGCTGGTAGGCTTGTCTGTGGATTCCCTCTATGCTCACATTGCCTGGTTGCGCAAAATTCAGGAGCTGGAGTGGAACGGCAAAAAGAACATTGAGGTTACCTTCCCCCTGATCGAGGATATTCGCATGAACGTCGCCAAACAATATGGTATGATTCAACCGGGCCAATCCAACACTCAGGCAGTCAGAGCGGTGTTCGTAATAGATCCCAACGGAATCATTCGCACCATCCTCTATTATCCTCTGTCCACCGGGCGGAACTTTGACGAGATCAAGCGAATCATTCAGGCCCTGCAGAAGGCGGACAGCGACAGCGTAGCCACTCCCGCCGACTGGCGCCCCGGTGACGATGTAATTGTTCCCACTGCCGGCTCCTGCGGCGTCGCCAAGGAGCGGATGGAAAGTCAGGACGAAGACAAATATTGCTTGGATTGGTTTATGTGCTTTAAAAAGGAGAAAAAGTAAATGAAATTTTATCGTTGTGAAATGTGCGGAAACATAGTAGTGAAGTTGGTTGATGGCGGCGGTCCTCTAAGCTGCTGCGGCAACGACATGAAGGAGCTCAAGGCCGGCGTAACCGATGCAGCGCAGGAAAAGCATGTTCCTGCCTTCCAGCGGGAAGGGGATACCCTGTCGGTTCAGGTTGGCGAAGTGATTCACCCAATGACTGCCGAACATTACATCCAGTGCATTGTAGTGGAGCAGGGCGATCAGGTCCAGTATGTCACTCTGGATTCCACCGACGAGCCCAAGGCAACCTTTAAGATTAATTCCGAAAAGCCTGCCACCATCTACGAGTACTGTAACCTCCACGGTTTGTGGAAGACGGAAGCCTAGTCTTTTACCCTTTTGGTTACTAAAGGGCCACCCAACACGGGCGGCCCTTTTACCATGTTACAGCGGATGCAGCAGACCGGCGCAAAGGCGGTATCTTTTTAAAGAAAAGGAATCCTACGGCGAATTGCGAGCTTTTCTAGTTGACAAAAGCTCCTGCTCTGAATTATATTAGAAGTACTGAAAGTACCCTAAAATAGGAGGCTTTTCTGCTAAAGGCTGCTACTTCTTTGCCAACGATGGCAACTTTGTGCCAAATCGCGATCAAAAAAGCCGTCACCCTAAGCCTTTCTCCTGAAGCGGTGAGCGTTAGGCGGATTGATAGGGCAGGCACCGCTCCACCGGTGCAAGTTATGGGAAATATACGATTCTGGAGACATATAATATGAATGCATATTTTGCCCGGCAGCCAATTTTAGATGAGGATTTAAATCTGTTTGGTTATGAGTTGCTTTTTCGACCCAATCCACAGACCAACACCTCCGGCAAGAACATTGTTGTGGATGGAAATAGCGCCACTTCCAGTGTGCTCAACGCCATCGAGTGGGGCGGAATCGAAAAAGTGACGGGGGGCACCCATGCCTTTGTCAACTTTACCGAGCAGCTGCTGTTGGCAGGGCTCCCCACCCTGTACCCCAATCAGCATTTGGTGGTAGAGGTATTGGAAACAGTGCGGATCAACCCTCAGGTGCTGGAGGCCATTCGCCAGCTGAAGGAAAAAGGCTACATCATTGCGCTGGATGACTACGAGTACCGCGCCAATGACCAGTATCTGCTTTCGCTGTGCGATATTGTCAAGGTGGAGGTAGATGGTTCGGCCAAGTCTTTTCAGAATCTCCAGCGTGTGGTGCAGGCGGTCAACCTGCAGCAATGCCGGGTTCTGGCGGAAAAAGTGGAGACTCAACAGGATTTTGAAGAGTCCAAAGCGTTGGGGTGTACCCTGTTTCAGGGTTACTTTTTTGCCAAGCCCAAGGTGGTTACCGAAAAAACCATCAATCCCCTCAAGATCAACCAGATACGTCTGCTTCAGGAGGTTGCAAAGCCGGGGGTAGATTTTCAGATTCTGGCCGGTATCATCAAACATGACGTGGCTCTTTCCGCCAAAACCTTGCGACTGATCAACTCCGCATACTACGGCTTGCAGCACGAAGTAAAGAGCATCGGGCAGGCTTTGACTCTTCTGGGGACCAATGAACTGCAGCGGTGGCTGACCTACTCCTCTTTAACGGGATTGTGCGATAACAAGCCCTCCGAGCTGATCATCCTGAGCATGACCCGGGCCCATTTTTGTGAGAGCGTGGGGACGGCGATCAAGGGGTACGACAATGCTGACGCTTATTTTCTGGCGGGGCTGTTCTCGCTGCTGGATACCCTGACCGACTGTGATTTGGCTCAGTGTCTGGAGCAAATGCAGATTCCCAAAGTCACCAAAACCGCCTTGCTGGAAGGTGGAAATCACGGGCGCTATATACTGGATATG
>CALCSA010000133.1 GCA_937894185.1 uncultured Clostridia bacterium
GAAAAACAGAGCTTTGTAGCTTAACTGCGTGTCTGGCGCTGCGGGCGTGGGTCAAGCCTTTGCATCGCAAGGGGGTGTTTCCTTTTTAGGAGCGCCCTCTTTTACCTTGAATCTTCCCCTGGATGATGTGTTGTCTTTTCAAGCAACGATTAACATGGTATACTTGAGCATACGCCTAAGAGCATTGGGCCTGCGTATCCTAACTCTGAAAAACCCCCATGGCTCTGAAAACAACCGTTGGAGGACATCTGTTTGAATCAAAATCAGGATCAGTGGCCGGCGGAACAAAGCGGTGTTCCGCCGCTGGGGCAAAACCTGCCGGAGCGCTCTTTGGAAGAGCCGGTACAGGAAGCCCTCCCCAAGAGAATCATTCGCTCCACCTTCAGCCAGATTGGTTTGGGGCTGTTTGCTATGTTGGCGGTGCAGCAGGTCACCAGCCTCCTGCTCATTGTTCTCATTCGCGCTGTTGCGCCTCATCTGGAGGACACGGGGTGGTTTTTGTGGGCGGTATCCTACATCCCCCTTTATGGCATTTCCTATCCCATTTTGCTCTCGATCTGGCGCAGAGTCCCCAACCGGATGACTCTGCCCTATCCTACCAAAAAACTTCCCGCCTATGCGAATCCCTTGCTGATAGCCGGATGTTTTGCCATCACCTATACCCTGAATTTGGTCAGCATCTTGGTGGCACAGGGGATTTCTCTGCTGACCGGCAGTGAAATTGTCAATCCTCTGGAGACTGCTCTGGGCTCGGGAAATTTGTGGCTCAACCTAATTGTGGTAACCATTGTGGCCCCGGTGATGGAAGAGGTCATTTTCCGCCTCTTCCTCTACAAAAAGCTGGCCTGCTTTGGAGGCAGGGTGTACGTTTTCTTTAGCGCACTCCTTTTTGCCGCCTTTCACATTAACATCTATCAGGTGCTGTATGCCTTTGTGCTGGGTGTGGTCATGGCGGTGGTCACCTATCAAACCGGCTCCATTCGCCACTCCATCCTGCTCCACATGTGCATCAACTTTTTGGGCGGAGGCGGTACCCCTCTCATCCTCCATTACGCGGGAGAGATCGGCTCTTTTGTAATGAGCCTGAGCATTGTGATGATTTTGGGGGTCGGTATCTTCGCCATTGTCTGGTGGTTTCGCAAAGGCTGCCTCTGGATGGATTTTGGCGTCCGACGCTACCACATCTCCCCTACCCGCATGATCATTTTAAATCCGGGCGTTCTGCTGTATTTGCTGCTGGTATTCGCTCTGACAGTCCTGCAAATTGTGATATAACACAAAACCTCCGGCCTTTGCAGGCCGGAGGTTTTTTCATCATATTGGTCGGGTGGAACACCCTTGATGAGGAGTTTTCGCTCCTCATTTTTTTGCCTGCTCCAGACAGTCTCGCAGCAGATAGTCCAGATCGTTGACGTGGATGGTGCAGCCGCTCACCGCATCGGTGTGGCCGTCGGAAGTGACGTTTAAAGCATCAATGCCGTGTTCCAGCACGAATTGCTCCGCAGCGGTTGCCTGATCATACCATTCCCCCACGGCTCCCGCCACCAGCATCCCATACAGGCCGCTTTTGGAGTACTGCTTTTTGCGAATGGGAATGCTGTCGTCCTTGTAAATAGCATCCCAGTTAATCTTTACAATCTCCCCGTCCTCGATGGTCAGCTCTAGAATTTCCTTCCAGCCACTGTCCGCAAATTCGGCACGTTGGGCCGAATAGATGCCGTCCTTGTACTTGGCGGTTGCGCCGCATCCGGAGGTAAACAACATTAGAAGAGCTGCCGCCACACATAGGATACTCTTTATGTACTTCATAGTTTCATCCCCTTCTCGCTTGTTTGCATCATGCCCTGCAACAGGCGAAATTGCTGAACCAGCTCCATCTGCTGATTGGATTGGTTGGAGATTTCCCCTGCTGCGTTGGCAGAACGGGTTGCAATGGCATTGTTTTGATCCACAATGGATTCCACGTGGGACACATCGGAGATAATCCCTTGGATATCCCCCTCCTGCTCTCGGGAAAGGGCGGCAATATCCTGAATAATGGCGTTGCTTTCCTCTACTCCCGCCACAATTTCCTCCAGAGATACAGAGGTGGTTTGGGCAATGGATGCGCCCAAGGCGGCCTTCTGCATGGTGTCGTCAATCAACGCGCTGGTATCTTTGGCAGCCTCGGCGCTTTTTGCAGCAAGGTTGCGGACTTCCTCTGCCACTACGGCAAAGCCCTTGCCGTGCTGGCCTGCCCGCGCCGCTTCCACTGAGGCGTTAAGGGCAAGGATATTGGTTTGAAAGGCGATGTCGTCAATTACCTTGATGACCTTGCCGATGGACTGGCTGGAGGCATTGATCGCCTGAGCCGCCTGCATCATCTGATTCATTTTGTCGCTGCCGGTTTTGGCGTTGTCCTGTATGTTGCCCACCAGATTGAGCGCTTGCTGGGCCAGATCCGCACTTTGTTCGGATTTTTCTGTCACCCGGCGCACCGATTGGGAAAGATTCTCCACCGATTCCGACTGCCTGCGGGAGCCCTCCGCCAGATGGTGGGAGCCTTGCGAAAGCTCCGCGGCTTTCTGGTTGACCCAAACGGTGGATTGGGTGATGCTCCCAAACTTCTCGTTAAGGTTGTGGAGCATCTTCTGAACGGCAAGGCCCATGGTATCCTGCTGGGACTGCAGGTCCATGGAAACGGTCAAGTTTCCATCAGCCACATGGGCCAGAGCTTCGTCAATGCGGTAGAGGCGGTCCAGCAGCACCAGCAAAGCCTTGGTACACTGGGATATTTCATCTTTGCCCTGTGCCACCCTGTGCAGCTGTTGCTGACGCTCCTGAGAAATCTGCAAATTTCCCGATGTTCCAATCTGATCCAGAACATCCCGCATGTCTCCCAAGGGCAGGGTGATGGACCGCATCAGAATCAGGGCCATGACAATGGTGACTACCAGAGATACCCCTGAGACGGCAATGACGATCCAAAGGGTAATAAAGTTAAAATTCTTGGTTTCCAGCATCTCCCGGTTGGAAACTTCAACAATATCCACGATGGTGTTGGATAAAATCTCGTGGGCCAACAGATTGGTTTTGCGCCATTCATTCGATTGTTGGCGAAATGTCTGCAGGTCCGCCGCGGAAAGGCGGGTATCCAGTTTGTAGTGGTCGGCTGCTCCGATCAGGGCGCTGCTCCACTTGGAGTAGAGAGCATCATAAGCCTCAATGTTTGGGCGAAAACGCAGAAGTTGGGGATAGGTATCAATGTATTCATACAGTTTTTTCAGGCGCAGATCACAGTACATCAGCTGCTTTGTCACATCAGCATGGGCCTCAGTCAACTGCGTTTCGTAGAAAACTCCGGCAGTAATCCGGGTTTCGTTCAGAATATGCATCAATTCGTTGGCATTGCTTTGCAGCCCACTGTAAATGTCTACCTCACTGATATGAGCACCGGTTTCCACCGATGCAGTAACCGCCGTTACGGCAATCAACAAAAGAAGAATAAATACAGAGGAAAATCCAAGGATGATTTTTTTGGCTATTTTGAGATTTTTCACAACACCACTCCTTCTGCAGCTTTGGTCGTTTGTTTAGTTTTTGAAAGCAATTGTGCTATCGCTTGTTCGGATATTATCCGAACCCATTTCCATCGGTGGAAGGCCCCCGGAGGTTTTCCGTCCATTGCATTGGTAAATCCTTCCCATTCTTCTACCCTTTTTGTAGATTTTTACGGCGACTGGCAGGCATGATCCCCCCATACTATTAGGGTAATCTGCCGGAGCGATATAGGGTCCATCTCTGCCCAGCGCCTCTTTGCGTTCAGCCAACGGGTTTTGCGGGGTTGTTCAATATGATCCATAAGTATATCGTGAGGAAAAGCAATACCATGAGCCTTTTTACATAAATTCTCTATTTTGCTATATTTAAATAGGATCGAGTGACTTTTTCGAACCTTTTTGCCTGCATTTGTATAAACTGAATTATCAGTGGATGGTGCAGACACAGCCAACTGTGCCGGGAAAGGTGGGTACATCATGCGCGAAATCTCCTATGACAGGGAAAAGGCGGTGGCTTACGCCCATAAGTGGGCCTTTGGCCGCAATCCCAGATACTTTAACTTTACAGGCTTTGGCGGAGACTGCGCCAACTTCGCCTCTCAATGTCTCTACGCCGGGATTGGAGTGATGAACTACAAACCTCTGTTTGGTTGGTACTACAACTCTCCCGATGACCGGAGTCCTTCTTGGGCGGGGGTAAAATATCTCTACAATTTTCTGGTGGGAAACAAGGGAGTCGGTCCCTACGCCACCGAAAATTGTAGAGATATTTTACCCC
>CALCSA010000134.1 GCA_937894185.1 uncultured Clostridia bacterium
GGCACACCACCTCCTACGGAAAGTGCACCGATATCGGCGTTATGCTGGCAACGGGCTGGCAGGGGAAGATGGCGGCAGTGGGAAAAGGAGAGCGGGAGGGCAAGCCCGGCTTCACCGCCCTGTACGCTCTGGCCGACCACGTGAAGATCCGCTGTGAGGAAAACGAAGAGAGCTGGGAGGATACCCTTTCCCAAGGGGATTTTTTGCTGGTGGAATCCCAGCAAGTCCACAAGCTGGTGATAGAAGCCCAAGCCCCCAAAGCCGCCGTGTTGTTTCAGGTGTTTCGGGGCTGAATAAGAGCGAAAGGGCCTTCGGTCAAAAGGGCCCTTTCAGTTTTTGCGGCCCCGGATTTGCAGATGGCTCCCGGTAGTTCCATGGACTCACCGAGGCCTTACACATCCGGGCTCATGTGCTTTTATTCGCCAAACAGGGATAAAAAACCGCAAAACTGATAAAAATAGCGAAAGCAGTTGCATCCGGCGGGGATTTGTGTTACACTAATTCGGCATATAATGAATCCACACGCCATAACGAGGCATCCGCGCGGTGGCCGGTTTGACCGGCGGGGCGGACCGCCTGAGCGGTATGGCGGCGGAACAACCAAAAGGAGGAAACAAAACATGAGTATTGTATCCATGAAGCAGCTTCTGGAGGCGGGCGTCCATTTCGGACACCAGACCCGTCGCTGGAACCCCAAAATGGCCCCCTACATCTTTACCGAGCGCAACGGCATCTATATCATCGACCTGCAAAAAACGGTGAAGAAGCTGGAAGAGGCCTACCTGTTTGTCAGAAGCCTTGCCGAGCAGGGCGAAACCATTCTCTTTGTCGGCACCAAGAAGCAGGCCGCCGACTCCATCCGCGACGAGGCCACCCGTGCCGGTGCCCACTACGTCAACGCCCGTTGGCTGGGCGGTATGCTCACCAACTTTGGTACCATCCGCACCCGCATCGAGCGCCTTGCCAGACTGCGGACCATGGAAGAGGACGGCACCTTTGACAAGCTGACAAAGAAGGAAGTTGCCAAGCTGACTCTGGAAATCGAAAAGCTGGAAAAATTCCTTGGCGGTATCAAAACCATGGAAAAACTGCCCGGCGCCCTCTTTGTAGTGGATCCCCGCAAAGAAAGAATTGCCGTGGCCGAAGCAAGAAAGCTGGATATTCCCGTTGTCGCCATCGTAGATACCA
>CALCSA010000135.1 GCA_937894185.1 uncultured Clostridia bacterium
TACCAAAAGAGAGTGAGGGAGCTGCATGGCAAAGAAAAAGTATAAGCGGATGACAGCCACGGAAAAAAGGCTGCGGAAAGAATGCAAACAGGATCTGGTTGCCCGGGGTGTCCTGCCGCCGCCCAAAAAGCCTTTGAACCGGAAAAATTTTTGCAAAGAAGTCCATGCGGCTATAGGGCAGTCCAAGCTGAGCACATACCGGCTGCGGGAGGCCCTGCCCTGGATGCTGCCTCCCCCGGAGCCAATGAGGCCCATCACCCCGGAGGAGGTGGGCGTCCTCAAGTTGGTGCAGCTGGCTATTGACTTGGATCGCTTTTGGGTGGAGAAGGCAGCGGAGAAAAAAGACAGTGCCACCTATGAGGAAATCTATCAGGAAGTGGTAAGGCCCATCCTGGAGCTGTGAAGGGAGGGAAAACATAATGAACATACCCAACTGGCTCAACGACATCACGCTGGAACAGCTCCCCCAACCCTATGAAACCATCGCCCGGGAGATCGGTGTGGCCAACACCCTGAAGCTTGCCAACCTGTATCAGGGTACCGGCTTTTACTTTCCAAAGCTGGACGGGGTGCTCAGTGAAATGCGCAACAAGCGCATTCGGGAGGAATTTAACGGCTCTAAAAACTATTGAAGTACTTCAATAGAGACTTCAAAAAATACCTGTTAGGTTTTACCCCGAAACAACAACTGAGGAGGAGTCAAAATGGAGACCATTATGCCGGTACTGTCCGACAGCGCCCTGACCATTGCCGCCGCTTTGCTGTCCCTGCTGTGCGCCTTTGCCGTTAACAGCATCCGAGCCCTTACCGCAAAGCTGCGGGCGGAGAGCTCCAAGCTGGAAGCGGAGGAGCTGCGGGAGCTGGCCGATGAGGCCATTGGCCGGGTGGATGATATGGCCGCCAAGGCCGTCAAGACCACGGAGCAGACCGTTGCCGCCGCCCTGCGGGAGCAGGTAAAGGCTGGCTATGCCAATCAAGAGGAATTGCTGGCGTTGGGACGCAGCGTGTGCGCGGAGATCAAGGCTAACTTGCACGATGACTTTCTGGAGGCGCTGCGGCTCACCGTTGGGGACGTGGAGGCGTACATCAAAAATACCGTGGAAGCTAAGGTGTATGAACTGAAGCAGCGCAGCGCCCTGCTGCTCCCCGCTGAATTCATCGAAACGGAATAGGGGCGGCGGCATGGATTTTAATAGCATTCTGCTCTCCGTTCTTACCCTTGTGATAGGGGGGCTCGTCTTTTTTGTGAAGCGGGCTATTAGCACCTGGGATAAGCTGTACAAATGCGAAAAACAAGTGAACCAAAGGATCTGGAAACCTTAGCATTACGCATCAGGTGGATAATAGAAGAAAGGGAGATGAAGCAGGTAGACTTTGCTAGGGCGCTCGGCATCAGCGCAAATTATGTTTATCTGCTAACCAGCGGCAGAAAAACCACCATCTCCGAAACGCTGGCACGGCTGATTGAAAGCACCTATGGCTACTCCGCCGAATGGGTGCTTACCGGGAAAAGATTGAAACTATCCGAGATAACATATAGCGATTTAAAGAGTGATACCATCCGGAAGGTGAAAGGGATGGAT
>CALCSA010000136.1 GCA_937894185.1 uncultured Clostridia bacterium
CTGGCAAAAATTACCTTGCTGGCCAGCTCGGCAATCAACAGCTCTTTGGGATTGGTGGTAAACCGGGTGGCTCCCGTCATAATCCCGGCGGGGTCGCCGATCTCGTCCACCTTGACGATATAGTCCACATCGGATTCGGGAATGGCAAAGGGGGTGTTGGGGTAGTGGACAATGTGGTTGGTGATAACGATGACCTTGTCGGCATGGGTGGCATCGCTTTTGGCATATCCCATGGAACCGCACATAATGCCTTCGTCATGATCCCGGATGTACCCGTTGGCGTTGCCGTAAGGGTCGCAGGAGGGAGCTCCCAAAAAAGCCATATCGATGGGAAGATCTCCCTGTTCAATGGCTCCCGCCCGGCCGCCGTGACTGCGAAACACCACGGGGACATCCATCAGCCCGTTCGAGACTGCTTCTGCCAGTCTTCCCCGCAGGCCGCTGGTTTCGATCCGCCGGATGACGCCGCTTTCGATGTGCCGGATTAGCGGGGCATGGCAATCGGTCAGGGAAGAAGCGGCCAGCACAAGGTCCCGAAAGCCCATCTCCGCCAACTTGTCCATGACCATATTGACGATAAAGTCTCCGTTGCGAAAATGGTGGTGAAAGGAAATGGTCATGCCATTCTGAAGCCCCGCACGGTGCACAGCCTCCTCCAGACTGCTGACAATCTTGTTGTGGTGAATTTCCCGCTCGGCCAATGTCCGCGTATTTTTGGTCACTTTTTTGAGGTTGAATACCTTGTTAACTTCATGAAGTTCTTCCAGATAGGGGATGTTCTCCAAACTAATCTTGCGCATATACACCCTCCTTCAATACGCCGGACGCTTTAGCCAGACTGATCACCCGCTGGGCCCGCAGGACGATGGGGCGATCCACCATTTTGCCGTTAAGGGAAATCACCCCGCTGCCTTTTCGCTCCGCCTGCTGAATGGCATCCAGCACCGCAAGGGCGTGATCGATGTCCTTTTTGGTGGGGGTATAAATCTCGTGGATGATGCCTATCTGCCGGGGATTGATGATGCTCTTTCCGTCAAAGCCCAGCTGACGGATCAGCTGCACTTCCTTTCGCAAGCCTTCCTCGTTGTTGACATCGGAGTAAACCGTGTCGATGGCGTCGATTCCCGCCGCCCGGGCGGCCAGCAGGATGGCGCTGCGGGCAAACAGCAGCTCGATGCCGTCCTCCGACCGTGTGGTTTTCAGGTCGGTGACGTAATCTTCCGCGCCAATGGCAATGCCGATGAGCCTTGGGCTGGACAGGGCAATCTCCCGGGCGTTGAGGACTCCCGCCGCACTTTCCACCGCGGCCATCATGTTTGTGCTGCCCACCTGCAAACCGGCAGCTTCTTCAATGCGGGCGATTTCCGCCTCGCACTCCAATACATCCTGGGGAGTTTCTGTTTTGGGCAAGCGGATGACCGCTTTGCCGGTGCGGACTATGGCCTCCAGATCGGCAAGGCCCAGCCCTGATTCCAGGGAGTTGATCCGTACCAGATGTTCCTTGTCCCCCAAATCCAAAGAGGTCAGAGCCTCGTACACCAAAAAGCGGGCGGCATCCTTCTCGTTGAGAGAGACGGAATCCTCCAGATCAAACATGATGCAATCCGCTCCGTAAATTCCCGCATCCTTAATCATTCCGGGATTGTTGCCCGGCACATACAGCATGGTGCGCCGCAGTTGTTGCTTCATTGGCCGCCACCTCCCCAGGCATATTCTACCTCCGCCGCCCGGCAGGCCGCTGTCTTGACCCGGGCACGGATGACGCAGTCCAAAGCACCTTTATCCACTGCCGTGACATGGGCATTTGTTACCCCCATACTCTTGAGAGTGGAGGTGATCTCCTTGCGGATGGCGTCGCCGAACTGTTTTTCCACACTACTGGTCAGGTCAATTTCGATTCCGCCACTGCCCGGCTCCAGCGTGATCATCACGTCACTGGATTCCAACGTGCCTGAAATTCCCACCTTTTTCAGTTCCATACCTATCCCTCCTTACATCTATAGAACGCTTGAATACGGTTGACGGCAGAGCATGGATGATTTCCGCCGCTTATTTCGCCGGATCGTTCACCTCACAAAACAGATACTTCTTGGTGGCAAACAGAACGGCGATGGAAAGAACCCCCAACAGGCTGGTGGTGATGGCAGAGTGTTCGATGATGACAAACCGGGTGACGGCAAACATCAGCACTTCCACCACGTTGCCCGCAGTAGGCTTACAAACCATCTTGACAAATTCGATTCCGATAATCAGGGAAAAGGAATATTCCAGAATGTATTTCAAATCGTTGATGCTGGTTTCGGCAGACAGCAAACTTAAAATTTCGGGAACCATATTGACAGTGAGGAAGCCGATGGCGACGGTGAGCAACATGGCAACCGCCATTTCGATAACGCGCAAAATTACGATGATACCCCATTGAGCTTTTTTAAACATAACTTCACCTCTCAATCAGTTTGGTAGTAACTGCAAGACCACGTGAATTACTTGGGGGAACACAGAGGAAACCACAATCAGCCGCAGCACCTGCAGCAGAACCAGATCGGTGCTCTGGACCCCCAGATCCATGGAGATCAGAGCCATATCGCTGGCGCCGGCAGGGGTGGCCGCCAGCAGGGCCTCCTTGCGTTCCATACCGCAAAACCGCTCCAGCACATAGCCGCACAGCAGACAAAAAACAGAGTAGCCGGCTATGATGATAACCGCCGGCAATACTAGAAAACGCAGTTCCAAAACATCAGCCCAGCCGATGGAGCATCCTATGTATGCGCCGGAAATCAGTTGAGCAAGCCCCTTGATCTTGAGGGGCAAGAACGCTTTCCCCCAGAAAATTTTAAGCAGCAGAACCCCGGCTAAGGCAAAAACCAGCGTTCCGGCAGGAATGCCTGTCCAATATCCCACGATACCGCAGAGCAGCGCAGTGCCTAGGGTGATGAAGAACTGCCTCCACTGTTCCGGCTCCCGCACCGGAGCATTGGATGGGCTGGTCTGCGGGGGTAAATTCAATTCGCCGGGTTCCTGCTCCTGATCCCGGCAAAGATAGTGAATCATGCTGGGGAACACCCCAACGCCAATCACCAGCCGCACAAACTGCAATACCGCAACCTGTGGTGCATTGGCCCCCATATCGGCTGCGATGAGGGGGATGTCGCTGATTCCTCCGGGAACTGCGCTGAACAGGGCGGTAGGTGCGCTGATGGGGCTGACCGCATAAATCAGCAGGCCCATCCCCAGATTCATCACCAGATAGGAGCCCAGAAGGATGGCCGCCGGTTTGATGATACGGCGCATCTCCTTCAGCTCGTTTTTCTTTACACTGGAGCCGATAAACGCTCCGGCAACCGACTGGGCAAAGATCTTCCCCACCGATGGGATATAAGCCGTACTCCACATGATATTCAGTATGGCAGCGCCAATAATTCCACCGACCAGCATTCCGCCGGGAACCTTGAGACGGCGGAACAAAAACCCTATGACGTAAGCGGACAGAAGCGTTAGTACAATACTGTCAATTGGCATGGGGACACCTTCAACTTTCCAAAACAACAAGGGTGACGGTGCAATCAAGCAGCATATTAAATACAATTCTATCTTTATAACAATTATATATTGTGAATCTTAATTCAACCGTGCCCTTATTCTTAACATAATTTAAGAAAGCAATGGGTTGTGTCGCAAGGGACTTTTGTGGGAGCAACCAACCCACAGGTGAACAAAACAGGGCGGACCGCCGAAACAGTCCGCCCTGACGCATCGAATCGTTGACGCAGCATCGACGGCTTTCCTTGTTGGGAAAGGGGGGTGAAGCTGACTTGGGACCTGCTACTTCCCATGAAGTTTGATGAAGCCGTAAAGGCCGTCTGTTTCCACAGCCACCATGCCGTTCTTGCAGGGGCCTATGGAGTCCCAGATAAAATCTAAAATCACATTGCCATCCCGATCGATAAGGCCGTAGTAGCCGTCTAACATCACCGGAGCAACCCCTTCCCGAAAAGGAAGGGCAAACTCGTACTCTCCCGGTACGGCCGGGCGGTTATCCTCATCCACATAATACCACGCCGAACCATCGGGGGTGACCGGCATCAGACCTTCGGAAAACAGAAAGGCATTCCGGTACTGGGGAGTGATGAGGTAGCCTTCCTCCACAAGGTCATACAGGCCGAGAAAGCCATTGATCTCCAGCAGGGCATAACCGCTTTCCTGAAGCCAGATTTGGTCGGCGGGAGGGGACACCTGATTGCCTGCGGCATCGATGACCATGGAGCGGGAGTTTTTGATCACCACAGCATAACCTTGGGTAAAAAAACCGGCGCTGTCATAAAGGCAAGGGATCACCAACTCAAAGCTGGAATCCACATAACCCCATGCCCCGTTTTGACAGACAGGAGCCAGACCATCGGAAAAACTGAAGGCTTCCTGATACACGGGGGAGACGGTGTGCCCCTGATCATTTATAAAGAAGGAACTTTTCCCCAGTGTGACCGCAGCGTAGCCTTCTTCAAAGGAGTAGGCGTCGTCATATTGCAGAGGAATGACCTCGTTGCCAGACAGGTCGATAAAGCCGTATTTTCCGTCGCGACTCACGGGCAGAAGCCCCTGAGAATAGTAGAAGGCATTCTCCCATTCCGGCTGCACCGCAAATTCACCAAAGGTAGTGACTAATCCGTAAAGCTCTTGCAGTTCCACCACGGCATAGCCCTGCGAAAACTCAAAGATATGGTCAAAGGCGCATTCCAGCACCTGATTGCCTTCCCAGTCGATGAGCCCCCAGCCCAATCCGTCATAGACGGGAGCAAGGCCATTTTCATCAAAATCCCCTACCTGTTCAAAAACGGGATCGATGACAAAGTCACCATCCTGTGGCAGCTCATCGGAGGGGGGAGAGGAAGGCTCCGACCAGGGACAGGGATTGTAGGACGGCGGCAACTCTGAGGGCATTTGCTGGGATGGAAAGGATTCCGGCGGGAGCGAGGGGGCGGGCGTTTTGGTGAGGAAAGAGCGCAAACCCAACAAATCGAAGATGACAAAAAGGCTAAGGCACCCCAGAATGATTACCGTGGCGATAATGACAAGGACCGCAAGGGGAGAGCCCATCCTGCTTTGCCTGTCCTCATCTGGTGGCTTGCGGCCCGCCCACACCCCCGGATAGGGATGGGGAGGCTGTTCATCCATGGGGGGACACCTCGGCTGCCCGGACGGAGGGGGAACCGGTTTTACCTCTATAGGCGGACGCAGAAAATCCGGGGGAGGGGGTACTGTGTTTTCTTGCTCAGGGCCCGGATCTTCCGAAGTGGCGGGCTTCTCCGACAAGGGCTGCTCTGGTAATGTTTCCTCGATGGAGGAGGGCAGGGGCGTGTTTTCGTCGTTATGATCGGATTGGTTAAGTCCGGAAATAGGTTTCACGGAACTATCACATCCTTGTGAATGATTTGTTGGGGCGGGGCAGTTTGCCAACGTGTGGCGGGGGCATGTTTTGCGTGGGTGCCACGCTTTTTCAGCGGCGGC
>CALCSA010000137.1 GCA_937894185.1 uncultured Clostridia bacterium
GTCCCGGGCGTGAAGACACGCCTTTTTGGCGATGGTGACCGGATTTTCGGTGCCCATTTCAAACACCGGGCACCCCACCTGCTTGCCCACCACCTGAAGCTGATCGATGGCGGCGGGGCGGTAGATGTCGCAGGCCACCAGCAAAGGGCGGCGGCCCTGCCTTTTATAATAACCGGCCAGTTTGGCCGAATGAGTGGTCTTACCCGAGCCTTGCAGCCCACACATCATAATAATGGTGGGCGGCTTGTTTTGGAGCTTGATTCCCTGATGCTCCGAACCCATGAGGAGAACCAGCTCGTCGTGAATAATTTTGATGATGTGCTGTGCAGGGGTCAGGCTTTCCATCACCTGAGCGCCGGTCGCCTTTTCGGTGACGGCGGCAATGAAGTCCTTGGTCACCTTAAAGTTGACGTCGGCTTCCAGCAGAGCAATGCGGACTTCCCGCATCACCTCTTTAATATCGCTTTCCTTTACCTTGCCCCGCATCCGCAGCTTTTTAAACGTAGCCTGCAGCTTTTCCGAAAGCCCTTCAAAGGCCAAGGCGCATCCCTCCCGGATCACATGTTATAGGTACTACCAGCTGATTTCACCGGTTAAATCAATAATTTTTTGCGCTCTGCTCCACAGGGAGCCGGAGCTGGGCAGCCGGTCACTCTCTTCCTGAAGATAAGAAGCCTGCTCGGCGATTTCGTCCAGAGCTTCCTGCATTTTTTTAAAGCGGGCGCAGAGTCCCAGCTTGTCTTCGCAGTCCAGCAGCTGCGTTTCGGCCCGCTTGATGGAATCCCGCACTCCCTGCCGGGTAATGCCGGTATGCTCCGCGATTTCCGCCAGAGAAAGATCCTCGTTGTAGTACCACTCTGCTACTTCCCGCTGTTTTTCCGTCAGCATATTGCCGTAGTAATCGATGAGCAGCGAAATTTCTAAATTTTTGGCCATCCGCACACCTCCCGCCAAATTCTCAGAAAAATGCGCCCGATTATAGGTTGCAAGCGCCCTGAAAACTAGTTCCGCCTGTAATATATATGGTAGATATTACAAACAGTTGTTGCCAGACCATCTAAAATCTCTTCGTTCAACTGCTACAGTATACACAATATCGGTCAGGCTGTCAAGTACTTGTGCTTTACAGATAAAAATAAATATTTCGCGATCTGATGGGAAAAACCAAGGGCTCTTCCAAGTTTAGAAGCAAAAAAACGGAGAGCCGCGGCTCTCCGTTTTAAGATTGCAGTTGTATTTTAGCGGATCAGTGCAGGCCCATCAGGCGCTGCAATAGCCCCCGGATGCCTCCCGGCCGTTTTGCCGGTGCAGAGGCAGCGCTTGGCTTTTGCTTTGCAGGCTTTTCACCGGAGGGTCGAGCCGCCCGGGCAGAAAGAGCAGACGGCTGCCGGGGTGCAGGTTCCATCGCAGGCTCCGGCTCTGTTTGGGCCGAAGAATCGGGAGCGTCTTCCCGTCTGTAGGAGAGGGGCTGCACCGCAATCCTCTGATACATAAGAGGGGTGGAATCCGCCTCCCGACAGGGTGAAGGGCGATCAGTCGGCGGTGCTGCGAAAAAAGCTGATGTCGGACAGCTCGGAATTCTCGCCAGCTTCATCCTGCACCAGAGTCAGATTAAAGGGACGGTAAAAATCCCGGATGTTTTCCTCGCTTTGAACGATGGTATTCCCAATGGCGGAGAACTTTTCCTGAATGGAGAAGATGGCATCCTCGATTTTTTCTTCAATGGCCTCCATCTCTTCCCGGAACTTGCCGAACTGCTCAAAGACGGTGGCAAGAGATTTGGTGGCTTCCTCCATCATGCCCTGAGCCTGCTGGTTGGCGTCCTCCAGAATCTGCTCGGCCTCCAGCTTGGTTTTGACCACCAAGTCGCCCAGATAGATGGAAGCCTTCTCCACCTCACTGCGCCCGGCCTCCAGTTCGGCGTTCTTTTCCTCCAGCCGGGCTCTGATCTCCCCAAACCGGTTGATCTCGGCATCTTTTTCCGCAATAATGATCTTTTGCCGGTCGATTTCCGCGTTGAGGGAATCCAGCAT
>CALCSA010000138.1 GCA_937894185.1 uncultured Clostridia bacterium
GCCCTGCACCCGCACATAGTCCATGACATACATCAAAAGCTCGTAGATGACCCCCGTCTCTTCCTGCAAGGGGGCCACCGACAGATTGACGATATCGTGATAATTTTTGCGTTTGGCCAGCAGGCAAACTGCCACTGTCCGCCCGCTGAGCACCCCCACAAAGGCTTCGCACAGGTTAAGCTGCCGCATGGCTTCCGGCAAGGATCGCTGATCCTGCAGTAAAAGATCAATATCCACCAAATCCTTATTGGCGGAAATAGAAAAGTTTTCCACACCAAGGCCTCCTCTCACCCCAACACTCCATCCAAACTATACCATATCCCACAAGGTCAAGCAAACAGCTTTTCCGCTTGTTTTAAATCCAATGCCCGGCACCGGTGCTGGATGCGGCCCTCTCCCCGGGTGCGGACGATGACGTCACAGGTGCTTCCGAACCGTTGGAAGAATCCCCGCCGCAGTTCCACCTGAACAATCTTATCCCGGTTTACCACCACAGTGTGGAGGTAAAACCCCTTGGAATACCGCAGGGTGAACACATCTCCCCGGCGGGCCAGCCCTCCGGTGCGGTAGTCGAAGATGCGGGCCAGCAGGAACACCACACAGGGAACCATGGCCATGCTCCCCACAAAGAGGGCAAAGGCCGTCCACCCTTCCATCAGCCAGATCAAAAGCCCGGTGATGAGGGGAACTCCCAGACACAGGTACAGGGGCTGCGCCACAAACCGCAGTATTCCCCGCATACTGGCCGGAAGACTGCGGGGAGCGGGAGACAGCGCCGGGAACAGCAGGGTGCGGTTTTGCCGGAACTTTGCTTCTCCCTCGGTGGGAACCAGACAGGTGATATCCTCTTTTTGCTTGCCGTAGCCCACCGCCGAAATGTACAGGGAATACAGTCCCATCACCTTGGTGATCAGGCTTTGGCGGATGTCGATAAAGTTGACCTCGCCGTACTTCACCAGATACTCCCGGGAGGTGACGGTTCCTCCCACAATATGCAGGTTATCCCCTTCTCGGGATACTTGCATGTTTTTATATTGCAAAAAGGTGCGGATAAAGCTGACCGTCCATCCACCCAACAGCAGGTAGGCAAGAGCGGCCGCCGCCGGGGGAATGCCAAAGGCCAGAGCTCGGGCCGTTTCCTCAAAGGTGTCGATGAGCAGGCGGGAAAACTCCACTCCCAGCAGCCGTCCGCTCTGGGAGATAAAGGCAGCGATAAAGACAATCCCCGCCAAGGAGTTTGAGTTGAGCAGGCTCAAAGCCAAAATCGATGAAGTGTGGGGAGTATAAACTCCGGCACCTTTGGGCCGGTGCTCGCCTTCTTCCCGGCCTCGGCCCCGCTCCAGCAGGGTGCGGGCGTTTTGGGGGGAAAGAATAATGGTAAGATCGGCGTTGGCGCGGCTACCTCCCATGGTATCCACCCGCAAGCGTACCGCCCGGAAGGGCTGGAGGTAAAAGGGATAGGTCACCGATAGGGTGACGATGTTGCGCCACGGAATCAGAGTTTCGCTTTGGAACAGCACCCCCGAGTGGATGTAGAGGATGTCCTCATCCCAGCGGCAGGTCACCCACCACCACCGGAGCACGGCGATTCCCACCATCAGCAGCAGGATCAGCACGTCGGCCCAAGTACCTGCCAGCCATCCGGTCAGATCGTTTCCCAAAGCAGCAAAAAATCCCCTCAGCACCGGGATGATGATAAGGTAAAGCACTCGCCACAGGTTGCCCAGTATGGTGATGGGATGAGCCCGGTATTGGGGGGACATTGCACCGCTTCCTTATCCATAAGTTTCCGCTTGTCTGCCCTGCTCGCAAAAGGGGAGCAGTACCGGCGGCTCTGCGGGGGAACAGGATGACCGGAGGCTACCCAGCCATTCCCCATCGTCCCTTCCCGCAAAAGCCCGGTGCTCCAGGATGCTTCGCCGCTTTTTACAACAGCTTAGACATCAAATGCCCGGTAATCAGCTTAGGATAAAAGTACGTGGATTTTTGGGGCATTTTTTCCCCGGCGGCGGCCACGTCGGCGATTTCTTCCACCTTGGTGGCGTTGAGCAAAAAGGCGCAGTCGGCTTTTCCCTGAGAGACGGTGGCAAAAGCCTCCCCAGCATCCCGGGTGTAGTAGAGATTGCGCTGGTTTGCCATGTTTTCCTTATCTATGCCCAGAAAACGCTCTAAAATCAGAAGGTGCAGCACATTGACGTCCAGCAGCTGATAGGCGTTGCTGGCATCGGGCAGCAGCTCTTTCATCACACTTTCGCTGCGCAGCTTCAGCAGGTAGGCTCCCTGAGGCAGGCAGAGCCCCAGAACTTTTTCTCCGGCCTGCTCGGCCTTCTTCATGGCTCCTTCCAGCTGGGAAACCGCCAGTTCGGTAAGGGTGAAGTGCTCGGCGCAGTTTTTCAGCAGCTGCTCCGCGTCAAACTGCTCTAAGCCATGTACGACCCGGTGGGTGGGGAACACCACAAGCCCGGGATGCTCCATGTGAACTAAAGTCATCATCACATGATCTGCCTGACCCACATCCTTGCCCTGAGAAATCAGGCTGTCCCGGTAGTTGAGGGCGGTTTCGTAGCGGTGGTGACCATCGGCAATGTAGAGCTTCTTCTCCCCGAACAGAGCGGCAATTGTTTGGATTTCAGCGGGATCCTCTATCTTCCAGACCCGGTGGGCAATGCCATCGGGACCATCGAAGGATTCCAGAGGCTCCTGCTTTGTGGCGGCCTCCAACCGGGAAAAGATGCGGTTCTCCTGATCAAAGTAGAGGCAGTAGACCGAGCTTAGGTTGCAGCCGGTGGCGGTCATCAGGTTAAACCGGTCGGTTTTTGCCTTGGAAAGGGTCTGCTCGTGAGGCAGCACCACGCCGTTTTTGAACTCCTCCAGCTTGACCATGCAGCAAAGGCCCAGCAGGCTTTTTTGCTCTCCGGCTACGGTAAAAACTTCCTCATAGAGGTAAAGGCCGGGAACTTCGTCGGTGGCCAGAATCCCCTGATCCATCCACTCCCGGAAGGTTTCCTGTGCCTGCAGGTAGGGGTCCTGTCCTTCCCTTGGCAGCTCCAGACGAATGATGTTGTGAGGGTTTCTAGCCAGGTACCCTTCCCGCTCCTCCTCGCTGATGATGTCGTAGGGGGGACAGGTCAATTCTTCCAGAGAGCCGGCCTGCGATGTAAACCGCAACGCTCCGAACGCTTTAATGGTGGCCATTGTTATTTCCTCCTCAGGTAGTTTTGTGGAACTCAGGGTGATTGTATCGGGCAAAGGGCGTTGTGGATGGGGTGGTAGCCCTTTAGCGTGTTTGGGGTGCTGTGCCAGCGTGTGGCGTGAATGTTGATTTTACATAGGAACCACGATCCTTCAGCTGGCGCTGGGGCAAAGGTTGTCGCTGCCGCGACAGGCGTTACTTTTCCCCACGGAA
>CALCSA010000139.1 GCA_937894185.1 uncultured Clostridia bacterium
CTGGTCACCCAACTCAGAGAAGTGTTCCCCTTGTTGGAAGAAGAAAAGCCCGACCCCTTTGCTCTGGTGGGGGGCGAGCAGTCCGCCTTTGATCTGCTGGCCGCCCATTACCGGGAGGATACTCCCCAGACGGCGGCACTGCTCCAATATTTTTCCCGGAGCCGGGGGCAGGTGCTGGACCGGATGGGGAGGGCTGCCTACAAACCCACCCACAAGCTGACCGACGCAGGCCTTGCGGGGCAGCTGTTCGGCAAGCGGATGCGGCTGTCCCCCAGTCAGGTGGAGCGGTATCACCGCTGCGCCTTTGCCTACTTTGCCCGGGACGGCCTAAAAATCAAGCCCCGCCGCCGGGTGGAGTTTGATCCTCTGGAATCGGGGAGTCTGGTTCACCATGTTTTGCAGGTGATGGTGCAGCAGCACGGGGCGGAGCTGTTCACCCTGCCCAAAGCCCAGATGGAAGCGCAGGTAAGGGAGATTATCGATGGGTATCTGGCCGAGCGCATCCAACAGCAGGAGGCGTTGCCCAAGCGGTTTTCCGACTTGTTCCGGCGGCTGGCGGCCTCCATCACCCGGCTGCTCTGCCATCTGGGGGAAGAACTGGCCCAGAGCCAGTTCCAGCCGGTGGCCTTTGAGCTGCCCATCAGCACAAGGGAGGGGGTTTCCCCCTTGGAGCTGGTCACCGCCGACGGCACCGCCGTTTTGGTGGAAGGCGTGGTGGACCGGGTGGATGTGATGGAGCGGGGAGAAAACCGCTACATCCGGGTGGTGGATTATAAATCCGGCGGCAAGGAGTTTCGGCTGGACGACGTGCTCTACGGCCTGAATTTGCAGATGCTCCTCTACCTGTTCACCATTGCGGAAAATGGCGGAGGCATCTTCCAAAACGCCATTCCCGCCGGGGTGCTCTACCTTCCCGTTCACGCGCGGTATCAAAACGCCGACCGGGATGAGGAAGAGGAAAAAGCCACGGCAGCCCTCAAACGCCAGTGGAAGATGAGCGGCCTGCTGTTGGAGGACGAAACCAGCCTGCGGGGAATGGAACAGGAATTGAAAGGTGTATTCATTCCCGCCAAGCTGACCGCCGGGGGAACGCTGGACAAGCGCTCGGCGCTGGCGGGAAAAGCGGCCATGGGGCAGCTTTCCCGGAAAATCAAAGAGCTGATTGCCGAAATGGCGGAAAATCTTTCCCGGGGTGGGATTTACTCCTGCCCCGTCAGCTCCCGGGGCCACAACCCCTGCGACTACTGCGACTACGCCGCCCTCTGCGGCTTTGAGCCGGGGGATGAAGCCCTGAGCGTGGAGCCAATGAACTTAGAAGAAGCTTTGGCAGCACTGGAAGAATCCGACCGTCTGCCAAGCACATCAAAAAAGTGAGGTTTCGGCAGCAAAACGCCGAAACCATACGGTAGGGGATAAGTTTTCCATTCCCAAAAGGAGGAAGATCATGGCCGGTCAGTGGACAAAAGCACAGCAGCAGGCCATCCAGTCCCGCAAGGGGCCGGTGCTGGTCAGCGCCGCCGCCGGCAGCGGAAAGACCTCGGTGCTGGTGGAACGGGCCATCGGCCTGATTTGCGACCCCCATCACCCCATTGACGCCGACCGCCTGCTGATTGTCACCTACACCAACGCCGCCGCCGCCGAGATGAAGCAGCGCATCGGCTCCCGGCTGGCCAAGCTGGCCCAACAGCATCCCGAAAATTTGCGGCTCATCAGCCAGCAGGCCATGCTGTCCCGGGCGGGAATCGGCACCATCCACTCCTTTTGTCTGGGGCTGATTCGGGAAAACTTCCAGCACCTGCCCATTTCCCACGATTTTTCCGTGGCTGATGAAGGGGAACTGGACCTGATGCGGCAGGAATGCGCCCGCCGCGTTCTGGAGCATTTTTACCTTGAGGACGAGGACGGTTCCTTTCAGGAGCTGGTGGAGCTGCTTTCCGGCACCCGGGACGACGCCCGCCTCATCGAAATCCTCTTAAAGCTCTACGATTTTGCCCGCTCCCATCCCTTTTACCTCAGCTGGCTTACCCGGGTGCAGAGCCTATACGGCGGTAGCCCCGTCATTGAAGAAACCCAGTGGGGCCGCTCTCTGTTGGGCTACGCAGCCGATACCTTGGATTTTTGCATCGCCTCCATGGAAGGGGCCCGGGAGATGATTGCGCAGGACGAGGCGGCGGAAAAAGCCTACGGACCTGCCTTTTCCTCCGATCTGGCCCAGCTGATGGCCTGCCGCAGCGCCGTAACGCAGGGAAGTTGGGACAAAGCGGTGTCCGCCCTGAGCCAAATGGAATATCTTAGATTAGGCCCATTGCGGGGGAACGATACCCTCAAGGCCCGGGCGCAGGGCGCGCGAAAGCGGTGCCGCAAGCTGGTGGAGCGCCTTGCCAAGGATTATCTCAATGCCACCAGCGGGGATTTTGCCGAAGATATGGCCGATCTTGCCCCCAAGCTGGCCCTCCTTTTTGACTTGACCCGGGAGTTCGACCGGGTGTTTACCGAGGAGAAAAGCCGGAAAAAGCGGCTGGATTACGCCGATCTGGAGCATCTGGCCCTGAGCCTTTTGGCCCGGGAAGGGGAGGATGGCTCCTATGAGCGCAGCCAGCTGGCCATGCATCTTTCCGAAAACTTTGAGCAGGTGCTGGTGGACGAATATCAGGACGTCAACGAGGTGCAGGAACTGCTGTTCACCTGCGTTTCCCGGATGCAGCAGAACCTGTTTATGGTGGGAGACGCCAAACAGGGCATCTACTCCTTCCGGCTGGCCACCCCCGCCATCTTCCTCCACAAAAAGGAGAGCTACGCCCTCTACAGCGGGGAAGAAGGGGAGTTCCCCTCCAAGATCATTCTGGACATGAACTTCCGCAGCCGCCGGGAAGTCACCGAGGGGGTCAACTTCCTCTTTTCCCTGCTGATGAGCCGCCGGCTGGGGGACATCCACTATCAGGGGGAGGAGCGTCTGGTCTGCGGCGCTGTGTATCCCGACTCCACGGGGGATCTTCGCCCCGAGCTCCTGCTGCTGGACGGGGCGGAATACGCCGGGGAGGATGATCTCCCCACCTTGGAGGCCCGGCAGATCGCCCAAAAAATTGCCCACATGCTGGCACAGGAGTATCCTGTTTCCGATGGGGGGGAGGTTCGCCCCTGCCGCCCGGGGGACTTTTGCATCCTGATGCGCTCCCCCAAACGCAGGCTGCAAACCTACTTCAAAGCGCTGGAGCAGGAGGGCATCCCCGTCTGGGCCCAGAACGCCGACGGCTTTTTGAGCCTGCGGGAGGTGAGCATGGTGCTTTCCCTGCTGGAGGCTTTGGACAATCCCCTGCTGGACTTGCCTCTGGCGGCGGCGCTGACCTCCCCCTTGTTCGGCTTTAGCGACGACGACATCGCCACTTTGCGGGAAGCGGGCAAGGACCTGCCCTTTTATCTGGCCTTGGAACAGGGAGCATCGGGGGCGGTGGAGGAAGGCCTTGCCCGACGCTGCTTCGATTTTCTGGAGGTGTTTACCCACCTGCGCAGCCGGGCCGCCCTGTTGCCTGCCGACCGTCTTCTGCTGGAGCTATACGCCCGCACCGATGCTCTGGCCGTGGCGCAGGTGATGCCCTTGGGGGAAAACCGCCGGGCAAACCTTTTGCTTCTGGTGGAGTACGCCTCTACCTATCACGATCTTGGCTACAAGCAGCTGGGAGGCTTTGTGGGATTTTTGACCCGGCTGCGGGAACGGGGCGGCGACCTTGCCCCTGCCGGACTGGCGGGGGAGAGCGGGGGAGCGGTGCAGATCATGTCGGTTCACCGCTCCAAGGGGCTGGAATTTCCCATCGTCATTCTGGCGGATACCGCCAAGCAGTTTAACCGCACCGACCTGAACCAGAACTACCAGCTCCACTCGGAGTACGGCTTTGCCTGTGCCCGCCGGGACCCCCAGACCATGGTTCAGTTTTCCACCCTGCCCATGCAGGCCATCAAGCTGGAACGGATCCGGGACCTGCTGGGGGAGGAACTGCGCATTCTTTACGTGGCCCTGACCAGAGCCAAGGAAAAGCTGATTATCACCGGATGCGCGGGCAAAAATCTTACCCGCAGGCTGGAAGGCCTTGTGGAAGATGTGGTGGATGGCCGCCTCAACCCCCGGGCGTTGGAGGAGGCAGGCTGCCTGCTGGACTGGATGCTGGCGGCTCTGCTCCATCACCCCAATGGAGAAGCCCTGCGGGAGCTGGCGGGCTGTTCCGAACTGCTGCCTCAGGGGGATGGGAATTCGTGGATGATTCAGGTGATTCCCGCTGGGGAGCAGGCTGCTCCATGGGAGGATAAAACCCAGCCGCCCCGTCTGGCCCGGCCCGATTCCAATTACTTAAAGCTGCTCACCCGCCGGGCGGCCTGGCGCTATCCCTATGAGCTGCAAACTCAAATTCCCACCAAGCTGGCGGTGTCTCAGGTATCCCAGCGGGAGGAAGGGGAGCAACGGTTTCGTTCCCGCCCCCGCTTTCTACAGGCAAAGGGCCTCACGCCCACCCAGCGGGGCAACGCCCTGCATCATTTCATGCAGTTTGCCGATTACCACAAGGCTAGAGAAAATTTGGAGGAAGAAATCACCCGAATGGCCCGGCAGCGGTACCTCACCGCCGCGGAAACAGAAAGTCTGGACCGCAAAGCGCTGATCGCCTTTTTTGAGGGGCCGCTGGCCGACCGGATCTTTGCCGCCGATCAGGTGTGGCGGGAGCTGCGGTTTCTGGGGGAATACGGCAAGGATGTGCTGGGGGAGCGTCTGGACATGGACGATACCGCCAAGGTAACTCTGCAAGGAGTTGCCGACTGCGTTTTTGTAGAGAATGGCCGGGCCGTCATCGTGGACTACAAAACCGACCGGGTCAAAACCCGGGAGGAGCTGCTGGAGCGGTACGCGTTACAGCTTCGGCTTTACCGCCAGATTCTTTCCGGGGCCCTTGCCTATCCCGTGGGGGAATGCCTGCTCTATTCCTTTGCGCTGGGGCAGGCCATTCCGGTAAAGTAAGCGGAGATTTTGGCTTTACAAATTTTCCCTTGTGGATTATACTGATTCAATGGACGTTTGAAGAAAACGCGTTGGCATTAAAAACTGGGAAAAATTAAATTTTATATCCGCTGCCAATTTCCAATCATTAATTGGCCACATACCGTTCACACAAAAGGTGTATAATAGGGTACAGGTCCAATTGCGAAACCGAGGTGTAGGCATGAATATGCTTTGTTCAAGATGTAAAGTGCGAATGGCCGTTCTGTTTCTGGCCCATATGGAAAACGGGGAGATGCAGAACAAGGGTCTGTGTCTCAAATGCGCCAAGGAGCTAAACATCCCCCAAATTAAGGAAGTCATGGATAAAATGGGGATTTCCGACGAGGATATCGAAACCATGAGCAACCAGATGCAGGATTTTATGCAGGGGGATCTGGGCCTGGATTTAAACGGAGATTTTGAGATGGGGGGCGCTCAGGCGCTGCCTTTGATTCAGAACCTGATGAGCGAAATGAGCGGCGATGGCGAAAACAAACCGGCTCATCAGGGGCCGCCGGAGCGGCAGAAAAACAAAGAAGAAAAACAAAAGCGGGAGCGTTCCCGCAAGCGCAAGTTCTTGGATAACTTTTGCGAGAATCTGACCGAAAAGGCCAAAGACGGCAAGATCGACAACATTGTAGGCCGGGAAAAAGAAATCTACCGGGTGATTCAGATCCTCAACCGGCGGACCAAGAACAACCCCTGCCTGATTGGTGAGCCAGGTGTGGGCAAGACCGCCATCGCCGAGGGAATCGCCCAAAAGCTGGCCGCCGGAGACGTCCCGCCCCGTCTGGCGGAAAAAGAGCTTTACCTGCTGGATTTGACCGCCCTCATTGCCGGAACCCAGTTCCGGGGCCAGTTCGAAAGCAGGGTCAAGGGCTTGATTAACGAAATCAAGGATGCGGGCAACGTCATCCTCTTTATCGACGAGGTTCACAATATTGTGGGCGCCGGAGACAGCGAGGGCACCATGAACACCGCCAACATCCTCAAGCCCGCCCTTTCCCGGGGGGAGATT
>CALCSA010000140.1 GCA_937894185.1 uncultured Clostridia bacterium
GGCAATATTTTCTGGAGCTTCTACACCGATCTAGGAGCCAACTTCATCGGCTCTTACAGCTTTTACCTGTTGTTTTCCCCCTTCTTCTGGCTCACCCTGCCCTTCCCCACGGCTTGGCTGCCCCTGCTGATGGCCCCTTTGCTGATCCTCAAAACCGCCTGCGCCGCCCTGACCGCCTACCTGTATCTGGAGCGGTTTGTCCGGGATCGGGATTTTGCCCTGCTGGGCTCGCTGCTCTACGCCTTTTCCGGCTGGATGTTCTTCAACATCTTCTTCAACCACTTCCACGATGTGGCGGTGTTCTTCCCCCTGCTGCTTCTGGGGGTGGAAAAGTTGGTGGTGGAGGACAAGAAGGGCTTCTTCGCCCTGATGGTGGCGGTCAACGCCATGGTCAACTACTGGTTCTTTGTGGGGGAAGCGGTCTTTGTTATCCTCTACGTCTTTGTCCGAATGACCGACAAAAGCTGGGGGATGACCTTTAAGAAGTTTTCCCTCATCGCCTTGGAAGCCGTGATGGGGGTGGGGCTTTCCGCCGTGGTGCTGCTGCCCTCGGTGCTGGCCCTGCTGGGCAACCCCCGCACCGGAACCGACAACTTTCTCACCGGATGGAACCTGTGGATTTACTGGCAGGACCAAAACCGGGAAGCTATTCTCCAAAGCCTGTTCTTCCCCCCGGAGCTGCCTGCCCGACTCAACTTCTTCCCCGATGCCGGGGGAGCTTGGTCCTCCCGCTCGGCGTGGCTGCCTTTGATCGGGCTTACGGGGACCCTTGCCTACTTCTTTTCCCGGAAGAACGACTGGCTGAAAAAGATTCTGGCCATTTCCCTGATGATGGCGCTGGTTCCGGGACTCAACAGCCTGTTTATCCTGCTCAACCACAGCTACTATGCCCGGTGGTTCTACATGCCCATTCTTCTGATGTGTCTGGCCAGCGCCCGTGCTCTGGAGGAAAGCGCCGCCGACCCTTCCTATCTGATCAAGGGAATCCGGTGGAGCCTTGCGGCCTGTGTTGTGTTCATCGTCATGTGCGGACTCACCCCCCAAATAAAAGACGGCCAGCTTCTCTTGGGGCTGGAAGCCAACCCCCAGATGCTTTGGATTTACGCCGCGGTGGCGCTCACCTGCCTGCTCTACATGACCCTGCTCATTGCCCGGTTGCGCGGCCACCAAAAGTTTAAGTGGCTTTTGCAGGCGGGAGTCTGCGTGGTCTGCCTTTCCTTTGGGATTTTTTATCTGGCCAACGGCAAGAACAACCGGGAGCAGAGCCAGTTTATTGTAAACAGCGCCATCAACGGCCGGGAGGTCATCTCCCTGCCCGATGATGGAGAGAGCTTTTCCCGCATTGATTTTTACGACAGTCTGGACAACATGGGGATGTACTGGCATCGGCCCACCATTCAGGCCTTTCACAGCATTGTTCCACCCTCTGTGATGGAGTTCTACCCCGCCGTGGGAATCAAACGGGATGTGGCCTCCCGGCCGGAGGCGGAATTCTTCGCCCTGCGGCCCCTGCTTTCCGTCCGCTGGCTGCTGATCGAGACCGATAAACCGGAGCAGGAACCCATTCCGGGCTACGCCTTCCACTCGGAGCAGATGGGCTTCAACGTCTACGAGAACCAGAACTTTCTGCCCATGGGCTACGCCTATACCCAGTATATCAATCGGGAGCAGCTGGAGGATGTCAGCGAAAAGCAGCGGACCAACATTATGCTGCGGTATCTGGTACTGGAGGATGAGGCGGCCGCCGCCCGCAACTCCGACCTGATGACCCAAGGGGAACTGACCCGGCCGGTGGATTATTCCTACGGCGCCATGACAGACGATGTGGACGACCGTCTGGAGCTTACCTGCTACGATTTTTCCCACGATAACCGGGGCTTTACCGCCTATTCGGATTTAGAGCAGGATACTCTGATGTTCTTCTCCGTCCCCTACGACAGCGGATGGACCGCCACCGTCAACGGCAATCCTGCCTGGATCGAAAAAGTCAATGTGGGCTTTATGGCCGTGCGGGTCCCCGCCGGGGAAGCCGTCATCCGCTTTGACTACTTCACCCCCGGCCTGCGGGAAGGCCTTTGGATCAGCGGAGGGTTCTTGCTGCTCCTTGGGCTGTACTTCCTCCTGAACCGCCGCTCCCACCGGGAACAGGCTCAGGCTCTGGACATCCATCGCTCCCTTTTTCTGGGGGAGGCGGTCAGCCTCACGTGGGAGGAGTACCTGACCCGCTACCGGGACAGGCCGTCCCGGCAGGAGGTCATCGACCGGGCTTTGGAGCAGGCGGGCATCACCGGAGAGGAGTTTACCTTCTCCCCCGAGAAGTCTCCTCCGCCCGAGGAACCGGAATCTCCCCAACGCTAATTTGCGTTATTCACAAATATAACCTAAAAATTTCCCACAAATTCTACACAAGATCCCGTAAGCTGATATCTGCGCCCCTTTTGAACCGTAAAAGGCATAGATATCAGCTTTTTTTATTTTTATAACAGTTGACAATCCCCGGAAGATATAGTATACTTTTGACAATTTGAAATCAAATCAGTGCAAAGGAAAGAAGGGAGCAAAAGCATGCCATATCAGCGGGATATTTTGAACATCGGCGATTTTGATAAGGCGGATTTTGATTATATTCTCTCGGTAGCCCGTAGCATTGCCGAAAACCCCAGCCGTTACGGCGAGGTGGCAAAAGGCAAGCTATTGGCTACTTTATTTTTTGAACCGAGCACACGGACCCGTCTTTCCTTTGAAAGCGCCATGCTTCGCATGGGGGGTCAGGTGCTCGGTTTTTCAGAAGCCGGTGCTTCCTCCACCGCAAAGGGAGAATCCCCCGAGGATACCGCCAGAACCGTTTCGGGCTATTGCGACATTATGGTGGTGCGCCACCCCACCGCTCTGGTCCCCCACCGGATGGCAAGGGTTACCGATGTGCCGGTCATCAACGCGGGGGACGGCTCCAACGAGCACCCCACCCAGACCCTGACCGATCTGGTCACCATCTACCGGCGGTTTGGGCGGCTGGATCACCTCACCATCGGCCTGTGTGGCGACCTCAAACACGGCCGCACCGTCCACTCCCTTATCAAGGCCCTGAGCCAATACCCCGGCAACCACTTTATCCTCATCGCTCCAGAAGCTCTTAAAATGCCGGAGGATGTGCTGGAACTGCTGGAGGAGCGGGGGGTGGGCTACACCGTCACCGACGATTTGGAATCTTCCATCGGGCAGGTGGACATCCTCTACATGACCCGCATCCAGCGGGAGCGGTTCCAGAACCCCACCGAATACCGCCGCCTCAAGGGCGTGTACGTTCTGGACGCCGAAAAGATGAAGTCCGCCAAGGAGGATATGATCGTCCTGCATCCTCTGCCCCGAGTGGACGAAATCAACTCCGAGGTGGACTCGGACCCCCGGGCCTGGTACTTTTTGCAGACTCAGTGCGGCGTGCTGGCCCGCATGGCTCTCATCATCAAGCAGCTTCAGTTAAACGATCAGCTGGGAGACGGATTCCTCAGTGTCCACACCTGCGACACCCCCACCGCCAACCACAGCGCATAGCTTTCAGAGCGCCGGACAGGGCAGAGCGAACGGTTCCCCCTGCCCGGCGCTGTCCAAACATCCGCAAACCCCAACTACATTGCAGGAGGAGAATATCGTTGCCTAGGATTATCGACCGATTGTATGCCGCCGTAGAGGACAAAGGCCATGTGTGTCTGGGGCTGGACACCGACCTTTCTTATCTGCCCCGGGATTTTTCCGATAGCTACATCAGTCCCCGGGAGAAAATCTTTCACTTCAACAAGCGGATTATTGACGCCACTCTGGATGTAGCGGCAGTTTATAAGGTGCAGATTGCTTACTACGAAGCTTTGGGCATCGACGGATTTTTGGCTTACTCCCAAACACTGCAGTATCTGCGGAACAAGGGAGCCATTGTAATTGCCGATGTCAAGCGGGGGGATATTGCCAAAACCGCCGAGATGTACGCCAAGGCTCATCTGGAAGGCGCGTTGGAGGCCGACTTCATCACCGTCAACCCCTTTATGGGGATGGACACCCTAAGGCCCTTTTACCCCTACCTAAAGACAGGGGACAAAGGCCTGTTTGCCCTGGTGGCCACCTCCAACCCGGGAGCGGGGGACCTGCAGGGAATCACCGCCGCCGACGGGGAAAGCGTCTCGGAAAAGCTTGGCCGGATGCTGGAGCGGGAAGGGGAGCAATTCCTCGGCAAATGCGGCTACAGCGCCATTGGAGCGGTGGTGGGCTGCACCAACCGGGAGCAGACTCTGCGGATTCGGGAGCGGCTGCCCCACACCTTCTTCCTCATTCCCGGGTACGGCGCTCAGGGCGGCAAGGCGGAGGATATGAAGGACTACTTTAAGCAAGGCAACGGCGGCGTGGTCAACTCCTCCCGGGGCATCCTGCTGGCCTACAAAAAGCCTGAATTTTCCGGCCTGCCCTTTGACGAGGCGGCCCGGGCCGAAACCATACGAATGAGGGAAGAGATTAAAAGTGCCGTCTGAAATGGTAACCGTAAGCTCCAATCGGCCCGTTGGGGAAGACGTGTTTGAGATGCGCCTTCCCTCCACTGCCCCCGCAAAGCCGGGACAGTT
>CALCSA010000141.1 GCA_937894185.1 uncultured Clostridia bacterium
CTTTTGCACGAGCAAAAGGAGGGGCCCTGCCGCGGCCTTAGCGGCAAGTGCGGCTCCGCAGCTTCTTCGCGGAAGAAGAGCCACCCCCGGCTTACGGAAGAATCCACCGCTTCGGTAAAAGCACCCCACAGGCATCCTGCCTAAAAATAGCCGCACTATATTACGACTATTGTATCATAAGCAACGACAGGATTCAACTGTTTTCAACAGAGTTTTCCACAAAAAGCCCCTTCATTGTGGAAAGTTAAGCCATTACTTCTTGACATTGGCCCGCATCCGGGTGTTTTTATCCAATAGCCGCTTGCGCAGCCGAATGCTGACGGGGGTCACTTCCAGCAGCTCGTCGTCGGCCAAAAACTCCAGCGATTCCTCCAAGCTCATCTTCTTGGGAGGAGTCAGCCGCAAAGCATCGTCGGAGCCGGATGCACGCATGTTGGTGATATGCTTCTTCTTGCAGACATTGACCACCATATCGTCTGTTTTGGGAGAAGCGCCCACAATCATTCCCTCATAGACAAGGGTTCCGGGACCAATGAACAGAATCCCCCGATCTTGTGCATTATGAAGCCCATAGGTCACAGCCTCTCCCGCCTCAAAAGCAATGAGGGAGCCGGTGCTTCGGGTGGGAATCTCCCCCTTGTAGGGGGCATACCCGGAAAACAGGGTATTGAGCACGCCTTCTCCCCGGGTATCAGTCATAAATTCGCTGCGGTAGCCGAACAGCCCCCGGGCAGGAATGGTAAACTCCAGACGCATCCGGTTGCCCATAGGGGACATGGAGCCCAGTTCTCCCTTACGGCGGCTCAGCTTTTCGATAACAGCACCGGCATGTTCTTCCGGAACGTCCACCGTCACCTGCTCCATGGGCTCCTGCCGGATATCGTCAATGGTTTTGTAGAGAACCCGGGGTGTGCTGACCTGGAACTCGTAACCCTCCCGGCGCATGGTTTCAATGAGGATGGAAAGATGCATCTCCCCACGGCCTGACACCCGGAAGGCTTCGGTAGTTTCGGTTTCCTCCACCCGCAGGGAAACATCCTTGAGCAGTTCCCGCATTAAGCGGTCCCGCAGGTGGCGGGAGGTAAGAAACTTGCCCTCTCGTCCCGCAAAGGGGGAATCGTTGACCGAAAAGGTCATCTCCATAGTAGGCTCGGAAATCTTGACAAAGGGCAGAGGTTCGGGGGTATCGGCAGCACAGATGGTCTGCCCAATGGTAATGTTCTCGATTCCCGAAACGCAGACAATATCCCCCACCTGAGATTCGGTGATGGGAGAGCGGCTCAGCCCCTCAATGGCGTAGAGATTGGCCACCTTTCCCTTATAGGTCTCTTGATTATGCCAATCGCAGACAGCGATTTCCATCCCCTGCCGGATGACGCCCCGCTCTACCCGGCCGATGCCGATCCGGCCGACGTATTCGTTGTAGTCAATGGAGCTGATCAGCATCTGC
>CALCSA010000142.1 GCA_937894185.1 uncultured Clostridia bacterium
ATCATAGCGCCGGCAAGGGTGGATGTCAATACGTTTTTAAAGAAATGTGGCAATCTTTCTGCCAAACAGACCCGCCGGCGCAGCCTTTGCAGAAAACAGTGGAATCTATCACCAAAATGCTATACAATAGAGGCAGAGGAAGTCTGTTGGAATCTTGAATGGATACGGCGAGGCTTTTAAGATGAAAACTTATCTGGGCAAATCGGTATTCGGCGGCGTTGCCGTGGGAAACATCAAACTGCTGCAAAAAAAAGCTCCAAAGGTAGAAGCTGGACACACCCAAGATGTCCGGCGGGAAAAGCTGCGCTTTGAAACAGCAAGGCGCAAGACACAGGCAAAACTTAAAACCCTATACCACAAGACCATGGAGGAACTGGGCGAAGCGGGAGCGGCTATCTTTGAGATGCAGAGCATGTTGCTGGACGACCCCGATTATTTGGACTGCGCCTACCGCCTGCTGGAGGAACAGCAGATGACCTGCGAATACGCTGTTTTTCAGGCGGGGGAGTATTTTGCAAAGCTACTTGGCCAGATGGAAAGCACCTATATACGGGAACGGGCATCAGATGTTCGCAATGTGGCCTCCCTGATGGCGGAGGCTCTGGCCGACCAGTGGGATCACCACATCTATGCTCTGTCCCAGCCGGCCATTGTGGTGGCCGACACCCTCACCCCCAGCGAGGCCGCCCAGCTGGACAAAAGCAAGGTGCTGGCTCTGGTGACATCCCGGGGTTCGGTTCATTCCCACACCTCCATTTTGGCCCGCATCATCGGGGTCCCCGCTTTGGTGGGGGTGGACATGGACGTGGGGAATCTCCCCGACCGGGCCCTTGCTATTGTGGACGGTGAACAGGGCGTATTCATTGTGGAGCCGGATGGAAAAACAAAAGATACCTACGAGAGAATGGCCCGGGGGGAACAGGCGGCAACGCAGGGGTTGCATCGGCTCAAGGGGCAGAAAGCCGTCACGGCGCAGGGCAGGAGGATGGAGCTTCTGGCCAACGTTGGAAGCTTGGCGGATATAGAAGCCGCCATTCAAAACGACGCCGAGGGCATCGGGCTGTTCCGCAGCGAATTTCTGTATCTCAACCGCTCCTCCTGCCCATCGGAGGAGGAGCAGTTTGCAGTGTACGCTCAGGCGGCAAAGGCCATGGAAGGCAAACGGGTGGTCATCCGCACAGCGGACCTGGGTGCCGATAAGCAGGCCGGCTATTTGGGCATTGAGCCGGAAGCCAACCCCGCACTGGGCTATCGGGGCATCCGCCTGTCTCTGGACCGAACAGA